>JBPYEE010000195.1:0-9526 GCA_051985095.1 Vicinamibacterales bacterium
TGATGGACGAGTACCTGCGCTCGAAGAAGCATTCGTTTGGCGATCTGCACACGTTGCCCGAGACCGAGCGTCGGCGTTTGCTCGAAGCGGCCGCGGACTACGCGGACAGGCGGCTGGCGGAAGTCGGTGCGCGCGCCCACTACGTAGGGAAGCTGCATCGGCAACACTGACTCGTCCTGACGGCCTGCGATCCGGATGCTTGCGATCTGGACGCTTGCGATCTGATAGAATGATGTATTCGCAGACGCGGGGTGGAGCAGTCCGGTAGCTCGTTGGGCTCATAACCCAAAGGTCGCGGGTTCAAATCCCGCCCCCGCAACCATCTGTACCGGCACGAAAAGGTCGCCCGTTTCTGGCGACCTTTTCGTTTCTTGGGCGACGGTCAACATTGCGGCCAGATTGCCCCGCAGTTCGATCCGGAGTTGGCCCTTCTCCGGAGTCAAGACAATCGCATCAATGAGCCCACGGACCATCTCGGACGCTTCTATGCGGGTGTCTGGATGCTGTAGCGCTTCCGCGAGTCCTTCGACCTTTGTACGGTAGAGGTCGGCGATCGTCGGGTGCAGTAGCGGCGGAGGTTCGTCGGCTGTCTTGAGTTGCGCCTCCAGCTCTTTCCGCCGCGCGTCGAGCGCCTTGATCTCGGCCTTGCCTTCGCTCACGCCGATCTCGTCGTCGAGCAGCAGGTCCAGCAGCTTCTTGATGCGCGGGCCGATCCGCTCGATTTCGCGCTTCGCCGACGTCAGTCCGGCACGCTGCTCCATGCGAAGCCGGTTCATCTCTTTCGTGAACTCGCGGCAGAACTCCTCGAAGAAGTCCTTTCGCATCAATTTGCTCCGAAGTGCGTGGAGCACCCGCGCTTCGACGTCCTCACGTGCAATCGTCAGCTTGTTGGTGCAGGTGCCGCGGTCCCGACTGCCAAAGCATCCGAGGTGATGGCGCGAGTAGACGATGAACCCTGCGCCGCACACGCCGCACTTCGTCAGGCCTGAGAAGAGGTATTTGGGGCGCCTGAACTCGTTGAAGCGCCGCGAGCCGCCTGGTTGAGCAGACTTCTTCTTGACGCCCGCATAACGATGGCGGACCGCCTGCCACAGGTCGTTGTCGATGATCCGGAGGTCGGGGATCTCTTTGACGATCCACTCTGATTCAGGATTGGGGCGCGCGATGCGCTTACCCGAGTCCGGATCCTTGAGGAACCGCTGACGGTTCCAGACCATCCGTCCGATGTACATCTCGTTGTTCAGAATGCCGCTGCCGCGTTTCGGGTTGCCATGGATCGTGCTCGGATTCCACAGTGCGCCCTGCGGACCTGAGACTCCTTGCTGATTCAGCGCCTTCGCGATCTGCTTTGGCGACACTCCTCGCGCATAGTCGCGAAAGATCCGGCGCACGACCGCAGCCTCTTGCTTCTCGATCTCGCGTTCGCCGGTAGTCACGACGCCGTTCTCCAACCGACGCAAGATTCGATACCCGTAGCAGAGACCGCCGCCAGATCTGCCAGCTTCGATGCGGCCACGCAAGCCCCGACGCGTCTTGTCGGCGAGCTCCTTCAGGAACATCGCGTTCATCGTCCCCTTGAGGCCGATGTGGAGGAACGTGATGTCGCCTTCCGCCAATGTGACGATGCTGACGCCGGCAAAGGTGAGGCGCTTGAACAGCCCCGCCGTATCCTCCTGATCGCGACTGAAGCGGTCGAGCGACTCGGCGAGCACGATATCGACGTCCTTGCGGAGCGCTGCCTGCAGCATCGACTGGAATCCAGGACGCATGAGCGTTGCGCCGGAGATCGCATGGTCGGAGTACTCCTTCGCAATATCCCAATTCTGGCGTCGCGCGAACTCGCGACAGATCCTGAACTGGTCCGCGATGGATGCGTCTCGCTGATTGTCGGAGGAGTAGCGGGCGTAGATGGCAACCTTCATGGCAGGTCCGCGTTCACGTCGCGCGCGCATTCGCGTTCGAACTGCTCGCCCGCAGCCTGTCGCGCGAGCAGCCGCGCGAGCGCACGCAGTGCGTGGTCTAGAGCTTCGCGCGAAGCGCCGTCCGCGTCAACATCCGCGTGCTTCTGCGAATTGGTTGCGGGTGCTTCCAACTCACGATGTACCGGCATCGGTCGTCGCGATCGTCTCCGCATGAGAACTCCGGCCGTCGAGGTGACGGCGACAGCGTTGTCTTCTGGACGGAGCGACTTCAGCTCGCGCGCTCAATGAGGCCGGGCGTCATCGGCAACGTGGACCGCGTGAAGACGCGATCGCGCGATCGCGATGGCGGTGCGCGTCGAAGTCGAGAACGATGCGCAGTGCGGGGATGTTCACGCGCGGCGACGTTCGCGGGCCTGCGGCGGCTGCTTAAGAGCGGCCGCAGTAACCGCTGATTCTGTGGAGTCCGTGTGGACCTGACAATCCTGTGCTGGACATCCGGGTGCTTTCAGAATGGTGCTTGGCAGCGATTCTGAAAGCGCCTCCACAGGAGCGTGCGGAGGGACGTGGCAGACGCCACGGACGACTAATTGAACCTAGGCTCCTCGGCTCCGTCCGTCAAGCACAACAGCGACCGGTCGCCGTCGGGCCGACGAGCGCCGCTCGCACTGGCAATCGTGCGGGTGCGTCGCCACGCGTCAAAACCTCGCTGGCACTCGGCCGCTTCGCGCAATAGGCCGTAACTGAAGCGCTGAAAGTTAGTGAGTGGCAGGCGTCGCGGTTCTGAGACTGTCCGGCGATCACAAAAGGCGCCGCAGGCAGCGCCGTGGCCAGCCTGAACGAGACACGACCGATCTACCGAGCGTGCTAGCCGCCCTCGTAGCCTGTCCGCCATCGCAGCCGATATCCGGAGTTCTTCGTCCTGACCGTGAGCGTATGCCAGCCTTCGGCCTTGACCCCCCTGGGCGTAAACGTCAGCACATAACTTGAATGGAACTCGTCCAGTACGTGCTCGAACTGCGCGAAAAGTGACGTTCCGGCTGAGCGTTGGAAAAGCGCCCCGCCGGTCCGATTCGCGGCCTCGGTCAACAGTCGACGATTCGGACCCCCGCCGTAAGGGAGGAAGCCGCCGTTCGTCGCTGCGCGAGCCCGGACGGGTTCGGAACGCGACACAAGCTCCAGGTAGAGCACGGCATGGGAGTGGGCCGCAACCGAAACGAGGCCGGACGCGTCAAGGAAGCTCATGTTATCGAGCCCATCGCTGAAGCCGAACACGAGTTGCGGCCTGTCTGAACGCGGCAATGCTATTAGTGCCGCCGCCAGGGCGTTGTACAACGAGGTCGCCCCGCCTGCAGTGATTCGATCGAGGGTAACTGGAACGCCCCCCGGCTGCAGGCCCGAGACGTCGGTCGCGTTGTAAGCAAACGTGATGAGACGTAGCCGATCGTTGGGTTGCAGTGATTCGGCGATGCGTTGTACATCGGCATTGAATTGTTCGAGCGCCTTCCCCTTCACGCTTCCGCTCGTATCAATCACGAGCGTCACGTCCACTGGAAGCGATTCGCCCGCGGCGCAGGTGACGTCCTGCGCGACGCCGTTGTCCTGAAGTGTGAAGTCCGCCGACGTGAGGCCCGGCACGGGTCGATCGCCCGCCGTCACCGACACTGGAACGAGCACAACATCCACACCCGACCGGATGGTCGTTTGCGCCTGGTGCGCCGAGATACCGGTCAGCGCGCTCGCTATCGTTGCAACGGCGAGAATGAGCCGCTTGCAAATCACGGTTTCACGGCCTGGTGGATCTGCGACATGAGCGTCGGCCACAAGCGCATCGCTGGAAATGTGTAGAAGTTCCACGGATCGAGCGGCGGCTGCACCGACAGCATACGGTTCGTCAGCGCGGCTGCTTCGTCAGCCTGATGATTCGCGACGAGCGCCACGGCGAGCGCCGTCGTGGCGGACTGAGCGTACGGCACGTCTGAGCATGCGAGCCGGTAGGACGCGATCGCATCGTCGAGCCGGCCCACGCGTTCGAGCGCCAGACCTTTGAAGAGATGCAGCCAGTATCGAAGGACGGTATCACCGGGTTCACCGGCTTCGGAGAAATGCGTTAGCGCCTCGTCGGCGCGGCCTCGCCGCAGCTCGAAATATCCCCATCGGAGATGAGCCTCCTGCCGCGTAGCGATGAACGCGGCGGCCTCCTTGAAGCGCGCTTCAATCCGCGAGGCAATCAGCCCGGAAGGAGGCTGGTAGTCCACCTCGTCACGACGGTCGGGCCAGGTTTGCGATTCCTGGGACACCGCGCGAGCCAGCGCCCACTCAGGATCGTTTGGAAAGCGGCTCACCGCGTGAGCAATGTGCGAGTCGAGCGCTGACCCTCCGCGAAACCGTTCGAGTGCCGCAATGGCCGCGACGTGCCAGGCTCGCTCGGCTGGCAGGGGCGACCCTTCCCGCAGCACGCTGCAGGCCCATTCCACGACATCGGACGCCGACGGCGAGGCGAGTGCCCCGAGGTTATCGCTGAACATCATCCTGAGGGCCGGGTCGGCGCCACGCATGATGGGACCATCGGCGACCACATCCGGATTGGCGTTGATGAGATCGAGCGCATAGCTGGCGATCGCGAGCCGGCGCCGGTCTTGTTGCGATGGAACTGCGCGGATCCAGGCTGGAGCGGCCCTCTTCAGACTCTCGAATGACGAAGAGAAAGCCTGCACCGAATCGAACGAGAGCGGTCCGCCCGTGGGATCGCCTCGTTCGTAACGGTCCATGGCTTCGAGGACCGACCCAGATACGCCATTGGGGATTGTCGCGGGCGTCGAGTCAACCGGTTCCGGGATCCTTGTCGCTTCTGGGATTGTTGCAACCGGGGCCGCCTCCATGTACACGCGCCGGGCTCGGGCGACTGCGTTCGCGCGTCGCACGCGAACATCAAGCTTGTGAGTGGATCCATTGCCCGACGGTGTCACGCCGAACACATATTGATGCCGCAGTTCTTCGCCCACCTGGGCAAAAGTACGGGGGAGGTCGTCTCGATCGAACAGCCTGAAGTATCCGCCCCCCGTGCTCTCCGCCAAGGCGCGCAGAGGGGAATCATCGATGCCGTCACGGCCAAACATGCCAATGACGTACACCATCACGCCGAATTGCGCCGCGTACCGTTGCACGTCTTCCGGCGTCAGCACGCTCACGTTGTCGAGGCCGTCGGTTAACACCATGACTACACGGCGGGGAGTCTCCGCGTCCCTCGACACCGAATCGATCCCGCAGGCGATCGCACTCCAGATGGCCGTGGCCACCACTTGAGGGGCGGACGTGATCAACCAACCCGGCGCCTTGGTGTTCATCTGGCCGCACGGAGTTCCGACGCCGGCGACCGTCGCATTCACCCAGCCAAGCAGTATCTTCGGGTTCGCGGTGAAGCGCGGGCTCATCTCGGTAAAGAGCCCGAAGGCGCCGATGGCGGCGCGATCGCCCGGCTGAAACCGGGCGACCAATTCGCCGATGGCTTGTCGCATCGTGTACGAATTCGACAGCATGCTGGCGCTGACGTCGAACAGGATCGTGATCGCAAACGGCACGGTATCGTTGCGGAAGACCGTAATCTCGCGCTCGACCCCGTTGTCCAGGACTTGGAAATCGTCCTTGGTCAGGTCTGTGACCAGCCGTCCGTCCTTGTCGATGACCGTGGCTGTCACCCAGACCGCCTCGGTGTCCGATCGAAAAGTTGGCCGCTGGGCCGTCACGGTCATGACGCCAGGGGCACGCACGAGCTGTACAGCCGCCAGTCCTGCCACCGCGAGCGCTCCGTTGCGACGAAGGACGTCAGCGAAGACTGGCATGCGACGATGCGAAATACGCGCGGCGCGCGCGAACTCTTAATCCTGCGCGCTTCACATTGACGACGATGCGATGCATGCGATCGTCGAGCGCTGACGGAGCGAACCCAATCGCGTACTGCCGGTGCAACTCATCGGCGATCTGCTGCATTCTGCCGACGACGTCATCGGCAGGCTTCAGCTCGAAGTACCAGCCGCCCGTGGCTCGGGCAATGGCGGTCAGCTCCCGCGTTTCGAGTCCTTCCCGTCCGCGAACGCCGACGCCATAGGTCATGACGCCGTCCTTCTCGAGCGCGGTGCGAACGGCGTCGATGTCCGACCGGCTACTGTTGTCAGCCGCGTCGGTAAAGATCAGGATGACGCGCCGGCCGCCTTCTCCTGCGACGGCTGCGCGCCCCGCGTCCACGGCGTCCCACATCGCTGTTCCGGCGGGGAAAGGGCCATCGTCTCCAAGATGACGAAGCAAGGCGTCGTGCTCGCTGGTCAGGGACGGATTCAGCGTGACGACGTGACTGAAGGTGCCGAGACACGCGCGGTCGGCCGGCAGCAGGCGCTGCACCAACTCGGTCACCGCGGTGTTCAATCTTTGGGAGACGTCAAAGACGCTCGGGCTGCGATCGAGCAGGATGGCGACGGTCATCGCCTGAACATCGCGGTTGAATACCGTGATGGGCTGACGACGTCCGTCGTCTTCAACCTCGAAGTCTTTGGCGCTGAGATCGGCGACGAGAGCTCCGCGGCTGTCTGTTACCGTGGCGTAGACTGGCACGGTGTTGACGCCCGTTCGGAATGGCTGGGCGGACTGAAAGGCTGGAGCGCGCCCGGCCACAAGAGCCAGACCCAGCGTGAGGAGCGGTACCACGCGCTGTACCATGGGCAGCTGCCGCGGATGATAACCCATTGCGGCTCAACGGCCCTTGGAAGCGGGTAATTGCCGCTGGCCTCCCCCTCGTTTCGATCCCGCTGCGATCCGCCGTCGTTGCGTCACGCGGCGAACGTCCAACCGGCGCTCCGGCAATTGCTTGCTGAAAGGAAGCGCGCCGCGCGTGTCAAGGCCGCGCAGCGCCGAGCGGACGCGAGGGAAGCCTTGCACACGCGCAAGCGCTTCCGAACAATGCCGTGAAGTCGGAGCGCCGAATCACTCGGTACCGCAGCGGTGCTGGCGCATCGATTCGATATCGTGCGGCAGCGGATCGCGCGCGTCAATGCTTCCCTCACATTCGTTCGGCGCTGCGCGGCATTGACCCGCGTGATCCGCCGCCGAATCTCCGCAGTTATCGGAGCGCCAGCCACGAGACCGCGCCGCTGACACGCACGGTGATTCTGTCGTGCACCACCGCGTACAACTGCTCGCGTTCTACGTCGCACGTGACGTGCATGACAGCCTGCACACAAAGGCGCGGACCGCCGCGAAACTCGATGCACATCGTGACCAGCAGCAACCGGGGTGTGAGCGACCTCCAAACGGGCCCGGAACGAAGTCCGGGCACGGAAACCGGGGTCGCTCACGCCCTGGTTGCTGTACTGATGCTGGAATTGTGGGGCGGCACAGAGCGCCGCCCTTCAATGGGACACTCGGCAGGACGCGTGGCGCGAAACACGCGTATCGCAATGAGTTCAATCCGTCACGCACCCCTGTCGAGACGCACGTTTGTGGCTCTGCTGAGATCTGAGGGTGAGTCCAGCGCGAGGGGCCGAGACGCAGATCCGGCTTTCTCCCCCTGCTCGGCCCCGTCGTGAATCCGGACAGGCCGGTGGACGACCGGCGAGAGATGCCGGTACGAGAAGGGCAGCACGTGGTACTCGACCCGTGCCGCGCCGCTCTTGATCGCATCGCCGGCGGCCGTTGATGACACGACGCTGAGGGCCCCGTCGCCCTCCTTCAGCCAACGCTGATAGAGCACCTGATACCGCGCCGCACGGAACGCCTCCTGGTCGTAGTCGTAGTCCTCTTCGTTCTCGATCGGCACGTGGTTGAGCTCGTGCGCACGCCGCTGTGCGAAGTACCACGTGAGCTCCTTCAGGAGGGTCGGGCGGAAGGTCGTGAGCTCGTGCTCGACCCGTTCTCTGAATGGGATGCAGAGGGAGGCCGCGAACCGCGACATCGCGATCCGGAGCGTCCAGCCGGGGAGGCCGTCGGCGAGGCTGAGCAAGGGTTGCAGCACGCGATGGAAGCCGTGCGTGGGCAGCTCCGTCGCGACGTACAGGAAGACCGGTCGGCCGGTCGGATCGATGGCCATCCGCAGGCTGTCGCGCGCGCCGCGATGGAAGCCGACGACGGATTCCGACACGGGCCACGCACGTGCGCCAGGGCTGGGGGGCAGCAGCGCAGCGAGGTCGCGGTTCGCGTCGTCCGCCGTCGACAGCCAGCTGACCGCCGGTGTGGCGAGCACCGCGTCGAGCACGATCAGATTCTCGACGACGCGCGCCGCCGACATAGGCCGGCGCAGCCGGCTCTCCGTCTCGCCGATGGCGGCGTAGAGCGGCTTGTGATGGAAGTGGTAGATGCGTCCGCGATTGTGCCGACACGGGTAGTCGCACGCGAATCCGCGCCGGACGAGCTTGGCGAAAAAGCGTCGCGTCTTCTCGCCGTGGACAATGCCGGCGAACGCGCAATACTGGCGGGGCAGGCAGACGCCGGAGTGCAGAAGCACGGTCGCCAGGAACCGCGCCTGGCGCTCCGTGAACCTCAATTTCGCGACGGCGTGGACGCGTTCGTCGGCGGTCATCGGAGCACCTCGTCGGCATAGTCGGGATCGAATGGCGAACCGCCTGTCCGTGCGCTCGATCCGGCGAACCGCGAGAAGCCCGATCGGCCGGCAGCGGCGCCGTGAGCACCGCGGTAATGGAGTGTTACGACCTCGATGTCGAGATGGTCGAGACGCCCATCCTGGTCGGTGTATTCGATGCGCGCGTCGGGGAAGTGCACGTGGCCGTCGAAGTAGGGGAGATCGTGTTTCGCCGCCCAGTCCTCGCTCTCTGCGGGTGAGCGATCAGGACGGCCGTCGCTTTCGCCGCGGCCGCGGTTTCGTTCCTGGAGGAAGCGCTGGTACTCGCGCTTCAGCTCGTAATCCAGGACGACGCGCTCGACGCTCCCGCCGCGCTCTTGCAGCCGCTCGGCCTCGCGCTCGTACGCTCGATAAATCTGCATGTCGTGCTCGACCTCCCGCGGCTTCTTCAGCTCTGCGTAGAATGTCTGCTGCGACTTGGAGTCGCCGCCGCGGCTGCCGGTCTCGCGGCTCTCGTCATCCCGCCGATGAGATTCGAGCAGGTCGCGGCCGCGTTCGGTCAGGACGACTGCGGCGTCGCGATGCCCATCCACCTCAATCGTGCGAACGAGACCTTGTTCACGGAGGTGTCGAAGGTCGCCTTTGCTCGCATCAAGCGGCCGGTCATCGTGGTCGCGCAGATCGCGCGACGACACGAGGCGGAAGCTGCCGACAATGCTCAGAGTCCGGGATTCGGAGTCGCGAAGCGTGTATTCGCGGTCGCGGTCCCGTACGATCTCGCGGTCCAGGCCGCGGGGCAGGTCGAGTTCGTTTAGGAAAACGTCCCGGGGATCGGAAGAATCTCGGTCGCGGGAATCGTTGTCGCGGTCACGTGGGTCGTCGGACGAGCGAGGATCGTCGAACATGGCGGAAACCCTCCTGAAACGGCGTGTTATGGTGATTCACGCCGCCGCCCAGCAGAGTTGCCGGTACAGTTTGGTACGGGCCCCCGCAACCATCTGTACCGGCACGAAAAGGTCGCCCGTTTCTGGCGACCTTT
>JBPYEE010000196.1:0-8202 GCA_051985095.1 Vicinamibacterales bacterium
GGCTGGAGACAGCTTTTGCCGAGCGGGACCCGTTTCTGGGGTCATTGATGGTGTTCCCCGCCTATGATCACATACGAGATCAACCAGAATATAGGCGGTTGGCGCGCCAGCTTAGATTCCCGACCCAGTAGTTTCCAATAACCCGATCGAGGCCTCCGTAACAACATCCGCGCGAGCACCGGCACGCGTGACCGGCGCCCGATGTACAACCGGACCCATGGAATGTCGGTCTGTACGATCACCAGCCAATCCAGACATTTGGATCGAACTGTCCGGACGAACCGGTCCCCAGTCCCATTCGCTTCGGGTACTTGAATCGGCGTTCGAACGATTCGGATCTGTTCGGCGTCGAGCACGGCATCGAAGCCCCCGAACTTCCGATCGTGGTCGCGAATCACAACCGAACCGGTTCTGCGCGTTCGACGCAAGGCCGAATAAGAAGACGTGACCAGTTCCCGAAACACCTCAGCCTGGATAGATCGTTCCCGCTTCGACGAAGCACAACGGGTTCGCCCACTTGTCCTCGGCATAGAAGGAGCGCTCTCCCCACGGTCGCACGCTGATCGCACTTCCTGGCGCGTTATGTATGTTGTCCTGAGCAAGGCAGCCGAGCCCTTGCGCGCGCACAAACACCTCGTCGAGATCTTTCACCATGAAATATAACGCCTTCGCAGCTGGGTGCGGCTGACGAATGGACGAGACGTCGACCACCTGCAGCGTCACGGCGCCACACGTGAAGTAACATCGCGAGCCCGCCTGCTTCCGTCCCGTGATTCCGAGTAGTGTGGAATAGAAATCGACGGCCTCATCAAGGCTTCCGACCTCGACGTTGATCCGAAAAAGGCTGGGAACGTCAGACGCCGCACGTTTCCTCGATCTCGTTGGCGTTACTTCCCTTGATCGGCTTTTCTTCTGTGCCATATGGCTTCTCCTTGTCAATGAGGCTCCTTGGAGAACCACGCGAGCCAATCCTGGACGAGCTCGAGACGACGGCGAGTAAGACGGTAGATCCGCGTGCGGCCCTGTCGTTCCTGTTGGAGCAGCCCCGCGGACTGCAGCACCTGAAGGTGCGCCGTCGTCGTTGGCCAAGCATGCTCAAACATGGCGGCGATGTCGCCGGCCGTCATTGAGCCTCCCCGGAAATGCAGCGTGATTAGGATCCGTCGACGCACAGGGTGCGCGAGGGCGGTAAACACAGCCTCGTATGCATCCATCCGCGCCTTCGACTCCTGTGTTGGCCCCCGTGTCACCTCGATATATTTAGTCTGTATACTAAATACGTGTCAAGCGATATTTAGCACACGTGCTAATCGTTATTAACGGCATCTCCGTAGAGTCCGGAACTGGCGTGGTGATGCGTAGGCAGCGCGCGAGTGTTTACGTTGTCGCTCACGCAACGGCAAGAATGCCGCGAAGCCATGCAGGATCTGAGGAAGGGATTCACGCCACCCTCGAAAATGCGGGCATCGAGGATTTCCGCTGGCACGACCTGCGCCACACGTTCGCGTCATGGTTGGTGATGCGCGGTGCGTCGCTCCGAGCGGTGGCGGCCGAACTGCTGGGTCGTCAGACGGTGCATATGGCGATGCGATATGTGCACTTGTCGCCCGGGTATCTAAGCAACGAGATCGGTCTGATCGATGATGTCGGAGGCTGTGGTCCGCAAAAACCTCGTCCGGCCGGCGATTTCCGTAGATTTCGAGGTGGCGCGCGCCAGGTTATCGTCACGGAGCCGCAAAAACCGTCTGCCGGACCGTGGATCCTGAGCTGGAACACTACGGCGTCACTTGAAGTGACGAATGTCCTTTTCGTTTTCCGTGCAGAAGTACTCGAGCAGGTCGGTGTCCGGCAGCAGAACGGCCGGTTGGGTGAGCGTAAACGGCCTCGTGTAAGTCTTGGGATCGTCGATCGTCATTTCGATCGACAAGTGTCCGAAGTCCCGCCGGCGATACCGTTCAATGAGATGGAGTTGATCGCTGTGCGGGTGCCCCATTCGATCTAGCCAACCATCATCCCTGAATCCCACGCTTTCGACCACCAGTGCGTCCGCTTCCCATCGACCGATCGAATATCCCATGAACGACGGATTCGGATCCGGTGGCAGCGGCCGTCCGTCCATGAAGATCTGGCGGTAGGTCGTGTCCTTTTCGTACAGCATGACGATGCGCCGCGGACTCTCAACGATCTTGAACGGAAGCGGAAACGTATTGATGGCCGGCACGCCGACCGGCACACAATGCGCCTCCGGCGCGTTCTTGCCCTGATCCTTCAGCCGTTCCGTGAAGAGCGCGTTGGCCGTCGGGCGCAGCGCTAGTTCTTCCGGCTTGAGATCCTTCGCGATGTTGATGAAGTACCGTGGGAAGATCTCATTCTCGACGCCCTCAGGGGAGCCCTTGGGATCAGGTTCCGCCCGCCAGAGGCCCGACAAATCGGGCCTGCCGTCTCGCGCCTGCGGTGCGCGCGCTGTCAGGTCCGCCTTGCCATCCTTGGTGCGGGGAATGTCAGACGATCGGTAATTCAGCCACTGCGCACCGACCCGTACGGCAAGGCAAAGCGCACCCAGGACGACGATCCCGACCGTCGACTTCATCGCAAGCTCCTTGTTGGCGTCGCTCGACGCATATTGCTCGTTACGAAAGTATCTGCGCAAGGCATTTCTGTTCGCCGCATGGACTCAGAGAGCGTGACGCCAGAACGATACAGCACTGAACAATCCCCTTGTAGCCAGCAAATGCCGTTGATAGCGCCGTTCACGCCGCCGCTCGTTCAATGCACCGGGGACCTGACCATCGCCACTGATCTCGGCGTTTCAGCAGGGACCAGATAGCTGCGCGGATACGCGCCTACTTGTTGGCGCGCTCGGTGGCACAACAGTGTCACGACATGACTTAAGCAGCGGGAGACCGGCATTTCCGCGCTTCGGTGGTCCGTACCGCGGGTGGCCAACGGATTGCTCTGTGTTGACGAACGCCAGACCGGCGGCCGCGACGACGGCACGACGCATCACAACGGAAATCCGAAATGTCGTTTCCGTGTTACAGTGGATGCTTGGATTTGCCGCGTACTCGCCGTCCTGCAGCGTAACGAGTCTTCTGGACTCGCTCCTTCTGAAGTTCAGCCTGGTTACGAGACGACATCCAGCCGACGCCGATGCCGGCGATCGGGACCGTCGCATTGCGACAGAGGAGTGCATGTTATGGGTCGGAAGTTGTATGTCGGCAATCTGCCGTACGAAGTCGGTGAGACGGAGTTGCAGGAGCTGTTCGGGCGGGCCGGCGCGGTCGAGTCGGTCATCGTCATGCGCGATCAGATGACTGGCCGCGCCCGTGGATTCGCGTTCGTAGAAATGAGCACGGACAAGGAGGCGCAGGAGGCGATCACCGCACTGAACGGGACGCAGGTCGGCGGCCGGAACCTGACCGTGAACGAGGCGCGTCCAAAGGTGGAGCGCAGCGGCGGCGGGTTTGGCGGCGGCCACCGTCGGCGAGAGCCGCGCTGGTAAACCGTGGACCAGCGATCCCGTCGCGCCGTCCGGCGGGACCGACTCAGTCCACGGAGCGACACGGCGCCCGTATCACCGGGCCGCATCGTGAAGCTGCTGATCGGCCAAGGCAACCGGCTCATCCGTCTCGAGGACACTCGGGCGATTTTACTTGCGTCGGAGCGATCTCAGGAAGGCACAGCATTCAATGAGTTCGCCGTCGGCGATGTGGTGATCTTCGAGCTGTTGGAGGATGCTGTCAGCGGCGCCCGTGCGCTTCAGGTCGAACGGCAACGGCGAACGCTAACACCCGGTATACTGCACACACCTTCTGGTTCGGGCGGCGCCGGGGCCCAGCCCTCACTTTCCGGCGAGCAGCTCGAATCAGCGATCAACCAAGACGAGTGTTCCAAGAGGCGACCATGGCGACGATGAAAGGCACGATCAAACGGCTGACGGACAGGGGATTTGGCTTTATCGCCGCCAGCGACGGCAGCGAGTACTTCTTTCACCAGTCCGCCTGCAGCGGCACGCGGTTCGACGAATTGCGCGAAGGGCAGCCGGTGACGTTCGAACGCGGCCAGGGACCCAAGGGGCCGCGCGCGGAGAACGTGCGGGTCGCGGAGTAAGCTTCAGGATGATGTTCCGCGGTCAGCGTTCCAGCTTGATTTTCAAGCGCGAGGGATGGCCGGCGGTCGATGGCGGTGGTCTTGGAAAACGGGTCGGATCGGTTATGACGTAGCGGTGATTGCCGCGTGGCGCCACGCTCAGATCTTCAATATCTGGCGATAATCCCGCTGTCCTGAAGCCGACCGAGTTCAAGCTGATACCTGATCGCGCGGTCGCCCTCGCGTCTCCGGAGAACCACGGGCCTCGTTTTCGCGCACGCCTCACACGACGGTGACACCTGACCGCCGTCGCGCGCTCGTGGTGCTGCACTCATCGCCGAGATCAGATTCCCCGCGTGCCGCTGTAAAGCGGCCGCACACCTAGAGATAGCAGTGCAGGGGTAGGTCACACCGTACCCGACATCGCTGGTCTCCTATCAGAATCGGCAACTTCCCGCTCCGCGAAGGTTCCTGGCCATCGACACACGCCATGACACTGCGCTGAGAGTTCAGAAACAGACATTGCGCGATGACACGGACAAAGAAGTATGCCCGTATACTCCCGTGATCGCACGCGGCGGACGCATTCCTGTGAGGTGCACGTGGTGTTTAATCGACGACAGTTCATCGAAGTCGCGGCCAGCCTCGCGACGATCATTCCAGGCGAGTGGCGTCCTCCGATACAGGACCAGGATGCTCTCGACGATCCGTTGGAGGTACGCCGGGATTTTCCTGTGGTGCGCGACGGGCTCTACCTGAACTCGGCCTACATCGCGCCGGTTCCGCTACCCGTAACCGAGGCGGCGCGCCTTTTTGCCGAACGCAAGGCGTCGAAGCCGATCGCGCTCGGCGAGATGCAGGCGAAGAGCGACGAAGTCCGTCGACAGTTCGCGCGGCTCGTCGGGGCCGGAGCCGACGAGATTGGATTCCTGTTCGCCACGAGCGAAGGCGAGAACATCGTCGCCTCGGCGCTCGATCTGCAGCCGGGCGACAACGTCGTCGTCGACGAGCTGCACTACGAGACCACGTTCGTGCTCTACCGGCAGCTGGAGACGTCACGCGGCATCGCATTGCGGATTGTGAAACATCGCGACGGCCGCGTCACGCGCGACGATTTCGCGCGCGCTGTGGACGATCGGACCCGCCTCGTGTCGGTTGCGTGGGTCTCGCATCAGAACGGCTTCAGGCACGATATGCGCCCGCTCGCGGACCTGGCGCATGCGCATGGCGCGCTGTTCTACGCCGATGCGGTGCAGGCGCTCGGCATGTTTCCCGTCGACGTTCGAGCGGCCGGCGTCGACTGCATGACGAGTGGCACCTACAAGTGGCTGCTCGGAGGATTTGGCGTCGCGCCCTTCTTCGTCCGCCGCGAGCTCATCGAGAAGATTCGCGTCGATCGCTACGGCGCCTTACACGTCGAGAAAGATCTGGGCGATCATCGGTACGAGATCTTCCGCACGGCGAGAAAGTTCGAGTACGCGACGCTGCCGTTCGCCGAGATCTATCAACTTGGGGCGGCGCTCGCATATCTCGAGCGCGTCGGCGTCGACCGGATCGAGCGCCACACCGTGGCGCTGGCGCGCGATCTTCGTGAGGGTCTCGCAGCGCTGGGATTCCGTCTCTTCACGCCGCCTGACAACAACTCGTCAATCGTCAGCCTGCGCGTCGACAGAAACCAAGCGCGCGCCCGCGAGGTGCTCGACGGATTCGGCGTCCAAGTGAGCTTCCGGGAGGAAGGGACGATGATTCGGGTCTCACCCGCGCTGTTTAACACGCGCGATGAGATTCGGCAGTTTCTCGAGTACGCGAAGCGCTTTGCATAGCACGGCCGGTTCGCCGACCCTCGATCTTGCTGCGGGACGTTTCGGGCACCTCTCAGAGGCGTTCCGGACGCGCAAATCGAACACATGGGAAGCCGAACTGGGGCGATTGAGAGCGAGCGGACCCGAGTGGAGGCTCCGACGGCATCGATGACTGCGCGACCACCGAAAAAATTCTCGAACTCGCACAACAGGGCGAATTTCTCTACAAATCGCAAGATCCGGAACACGGCGGTTGCTCGAAACCGTGCTCTCGAACTGCACGTTCCATCGCGGAACGCTCACGCCGACATCACTTCGCCCTTCGATCTCTCGGTGAAGGGCAACCAACACCGTGAAATATTGGACTACGCCGTCAGCGGACGCAGAGGCTACGGCATGTAGCCTTGCGGCATGAACTCCACGGCAACCGCGTGTCCCTCGCCACCGGCCGCGGACGGCGCCCAGGTGAAATAGACCACGTCCGGCGGCACACGGGCCCCGCACGAAATCGTGAAGTTCTGCGTGTTGCCGTAGGTGATCAGGTCGACGTCTTCCATCCGCTTCGCTCCCGCGGCGAAATCCTGCCCGTTCGCGCGAACGTGAAAGCGAACGCCAGGCGCGACGCATTCAATCGTGACCAGCATACCGAAGACGCGCTGCTCACCAGTCTGCACCTTCCGCAGCTGGAAGACGACCCGAGTCAAATCGAGTGTTTCGCGCGTGGACGACACCGGATTGTCGAGAGCAACTCCCCCAGGATCGGTGTCTCGTACGGCGCCCTGACTCGCCGCCGCTGCTCGGCGATCGGCCGCGAGGCCCTCCCGCTCGTCCAGCATCCGAAGGAGCCGTGCAGCTTGCGCTGCCTCACCCGCGTCGCCACCGACTTTCGCGACCGCCGTGAGCAGTTGTCGTGCACCGGCGACATCCCCCATCTGAATGCGGATTTCACCAAGTTGCAGCGCGTAGTCCAACCGCCCCGGCGCGAGCTTGATCGCCTTTGTCGTCGCGTCACGTGCTCCTTCCAGATTCGACTCGCCCTGGAGCTCGGCGTATCCGAGCCAGGCCTGCGCCGCCGCCGAGTCAGGGTGAAGGGCGACGGCGCGCGCGAGCGCCGTGCGCGCCGCTTGCACCCAATCGCCGGGTGCGTTCGACGAAGGGTTGCCGTAGCCGCGCAGCAGCGTCAGGCCGTACAGATACTGCGCGCTGAAATCATCAGGGGACAGCGCGGCGGCCTTCTGGAGTGCCGGCCACGCGTCAGCCTCCCGATGCTGCCACAGCCGAAGCTTGGCGAGCGCGAGTTGTGCGCGTCCAGCCGGTGGTGTGGCCGCTGCGGCGCGTTCTATTCGTGGCGTCGCCTCGTCGACTCGGCTGACCTGTAACTGGATTTCTCCAAGGCGAGCGGCTGCGTCCGGCGCGGCGATCGTGGCGCCGGCTTCCGGGTTGTCCACCTGGACCGGTTCCGACGACGTGTACGTGACGGCGCGAAACAGCAGCCGCTGCACATACGACCGCAGCTCGCCGTCGAGCGTCTTGATCGGGACACCGACCGCCGCGGCGAGCGCGTCTTCGCTGGGCGTCCCGGCGAGGTATGCCGTCAGGTATTTGTTGATCGTTGCGACGCCATCGGGACGCCCCAACAGCAGATAGTGCACGAGCGCCCAGGATTCCGCGTAGAAGATTGATCGTCGCGTGCCCTCGTTGTACAGCGGCGACGCGTGGTCGACCGCGAGTAGCTCCGTGAGCGGGATGAACCGCTCGCGTAGCAGGACGATGTGGCGCGCGATCGGATGTCCCGCTTCCGCGTCCTTTCCGCGCAGCTTGAACGTGCTGAAGTACTCCGCAAGCCCCTCGTTGAACCACACCGGAATCGTCGTCATCGCATTCTGAAGTAGCAGATGCGAGTACTCGTGGTAGATGATCTCCGACGAGTCCGAGTACCGCGATAGCGCCGCGACGATGAAGCTGGCCTGATCGACACCGCCGCAATGACAATAGCCGCCCAGCGAGGCAGGCTTGCCCTGGTAGAGCGGCACGAACGGCTTCATGGCCTCGTAGTCGTCGAAGATGTAGACCTCAGTGGGGAGCGGCTGCGACTGGCCGGCGCCCCGCACGAGATTGCCGAGCACTACGCGAAACTGTTCGAGCTCGAGTGCGATCTCATGCAACGTGCGTGGCGACAGCTGTCCAAAGACTTCGACGTTTCTGCCGCGGATGACGTGCCACTGAGGGTCAGCGGCAATTGCCCCGGGCGCCAGACCAGTCGCGAGTACTAGGGCGAGGAGATGCCTCATCCTGGGAAGAGGCGCATTGT
>JBPYEE010000197.1:0-6744 GCA_051985095.1 Vicinamibacterales bacterium
AGGCGACGACAAAACGGGAGAACTTGTGCAGCACGTGAGAGATTGCTAATTGCTAATTGCTGATTGCCAATTACGCGGAGGGCGCTAGGGCGAGGCTGAGGGATGCCACGAGGCCATCCGTCAGCCAGCGCCATGCGCCATCAGCCATGCACCATGGCTCGGTTTGTCTTTAGTTGGTCGCCGTCGGTGTCGCGGGCGCCTTGAACGTAAAGCTGATTTCCTTCGTCTCGCTGGGACCGATCGTCACCGATTGCGTCGCGGTGCCGAGCTTCTCATGCCAGGCTTCGAGCGTGTACGTGCCGGGCGGCAGCGTCTTGATATCGAATTTCCCGTCGGCGTCGCTGACGGCGAAATACGGATGATCCAGCACGCCGACATAGGCATTCATCCAGCCGTGCACGTCGCATTTGAAGGGGACCATGACCTCCTTCTGCGTGAAGGTGTGCGTCATCTTCATGCCCTGAATCGGCTGCCCGTTGTTGAATTCCTGGTTCGCTTTCGGCATCGCGTGGATGTTGTGCAGCGTCGGATCGCTGTTGAGGATCTCGAGCGGCTGGCCCACGCGCATCCCGAAGACGTGCGGATGGTACCGGCAGTTCTTCTGGTCGATCTGCGGGTGGTCGGTCGGCGGATCGTACGCGTAGTTGCCGAGTCCGTCCTTCACATACACGAAGACGTTGGCCAGCGATTTGCCGTCGCTGCCCACCATGTAGGTTTCCTGGAACTGCGGGGTCTTGTTCTCCTGCACGCAGACCGGGTCGGCGTTCATTTTGATGGGTTCGTTCTTCGGCACGGCCCCGTCGACGGTCACCGTCCCCTTGACCTCGCCGGCCGTTGCCGGGTCGACCTTCTGACCTCCCGCCGCGGCGCCGCCGGGCTCTGCCGCCGTGTTCGCCGCCTCCTTATTACCGCCGCAGGCGGCGATCGATCCGGCGAGCGCAATGGCACCCGCCCATGCCCAAATCGTTCTTAAGCGCATTGAAATGTTCTCCTCGAATGAAGACGCCAACCCAGCATTCTACTGTACGCCCGCTTCCTTGAGCTTGCGGTCGATACGGTCCTGAATCCAGTGCGGATCCCACCATTCCACCGGGTTGACCATCTGGCCGCCGACCAGCATCGTGAAGTGCAGGTGATCGCCGCCGGCCAACCCTGTTGAATCGGTTCTGCCGATCTGCTGGCCTCGCGTGACCTTGTCACCAGGCTTGATGTCGAACGACATCAGGTGCCCGTAGAGCGACTGCACACTCTGGCCGTGATCGATGATGACGCAGTTCCCGTAAATGCCGAGCCAGTCGGCGTACGCGACGGTTCCGGCCGCGGCCGCCAGGACCGGTACGTGTTCGGTCACCGCGAGATCGAATCCAAGGTGGACCTGCCGGTCGACTTCCTTTCCCTTGTAGAAGTAGGTGCGGTGGTCGGCAAACGTGGCTTCGACCTTGGAGTTGCCCAGCTGGATGAAGGGGCCTTCCCATTGCCGGGTCGGTGACGACTTTTTGGCTACCGACGCGATGAAATCGGCGTTCAGTGTGCGCAATTCGCCGTTCTCACGGAGAAACGCGGGCAGCATATCGCTGCCCTCGCTGGGCGGTGCGAGTTTCAACTCCGGCGCGTGCTCCGCGATATCGGGCACGACGCGGTTCAGGAACTTGTCGTCGAGCTCGATTCGGCTCTTGGCCTGGGGCTTCTCGAACACATTGTCAACAAAGGTGGCCTTCGATTCGTTGCCCGCCTCGTCGCGTGCGAAGGCGTTGATCGGCGTGTTGAGATCCTGATTCCACAGCAGCGCAAAGAAGGCGAGCTTGAGGTCGCCGCTGCCGGCCGGAATGCCCGTGTATTCGACGTTACCGACGCGAACGCCCGACAGGACATCGGCCGGCGTCGCGCGATACACGACCATCTCGGATCCGCCGTGATTCACGTAATGATGGGTCGACACAATCGTGATGCGCGGTCGCTCGAGGCGAACCTGCACCTCTTTCGCCGCCGACGAGGTCAGCTGGCGCAGGTTCAGAAACGACGGTCGCGCGGCGGTGACGACGATACGAGCCGGGCCGGATTGCAGCTCAGGAATCGCCTGCTTGCCGATTGGCCGCACGATCCGCAGCTGATTGCGGTCGGTCTGCGTCACCGTCGCCTCGCCCGGTGCGGCGAGCGAATACAACGGGAACGTTTTGCCGTTCTGTTCGAGCGAGACGTTCAGCTTCGTGAACCTGGCGTTGGGGGCGGCGGCGGTCAGTTCCAGCCCGGAGATCTGTCCAACGACGCGCTCGGGCTTTTCGATCGTCAGACGGGGCGGACTCCCGCGGCCGGCGACGAAATAGGCACCGCCCAGAACGATCAACGCGAGAAGAACGAGAGTGGCTAGTACACGGAACATCGTGGTCTCGATTCAATCATATATCGTGGTACACTTAGAGGTTCCTGTCGACGAGTGGCGGTATCGTCTAGGGGTCAGGACACGTGGTTCTCAGCCACGGGACCGGGGTTCGAATCCCCGTACCGCTACCAGATCCCGACCAACAGACAATCAGTGAGTTCGGAAGATTCTCGACGCGGCGTCAGCGTTGTCCACGAAGCGCTGATCGGCTGGAACTGGAAAAACACTGCGAAACTCTGTCCGGGACCTCTGTGGTGTCGAATGTCTTGCCTCCTTCCAGGCGCTCGACGGCGGCTTGTAGAGCTTCGAGTTTCTGATTGTCGTAACGCTCGGTCGTGAGAATCGACGCGTGACCGAGCCGATCGCGGACCTGCGCGAGCGGAACGCCTCGCTCAACGAGCCGGCAGGCGTGTTCGTGCCTTAGGTCATGCCCGTGCAAATTGATGTCGCGCAGCCGCTGCTGGCACTCGTTTGTGACGTCCTTATCCGCTCCTTTTCTCCAGTGCGAATCGACGCCGTGCGCCTTCAGGACGGCCACCAGCCACGCCTTCCTGAAGGCTTTGAGCGGCTCGCCCAGTTGAGGATATTCGTGGCGGCGTCAGCGTGCCCCAGTAACCATTCCTCGTCGGTGCGCTCGTCAGGGCTGACACCTGTTCGCCGGGAGGCGGCTATCCAGCCAAAACTCGGTCGGTCGGCGTGGGCTTTTGTCGACACGCCGATCGATGCGAACGGCTCAAACGTTGCAGCAGACCTCGGCAAAGGGCTCGGACTGATCACCTTCAGTGAGAAAGGGAAGGATGCCGCCATGCGCCCAATCCGCCTGCCTGTCGCCGGTGCCTGCATGCTGTTCCTCATCTTTGGAGGCGGCTGCGCACCGGTCAAGCGGATGGCCATCAACAAAGTCGGCGACTCAATTGCTCAGAGCAGCACGACCTACGCTGCAGACAACGACCCTGACCTCGTTGAAGCGGCGCTGCCGTCCAGCCTGAAGCAGGTGGAGGGGCTGCTGGCTCTGAGCCCGAAGCATCGCGGGCTCCTGTTCACGGCGGCCAGCGGGTTCACTCAATACACGTACGCGTACGTGCAGCAGGATGCCGACGTGCTGGAGACCCAGGATCTGGAGCGCGCGTCGCAGATGCGCGACCGCGGGCGCCGTCTCTACCTTCGAGCGCGAGACTACGGGCTGCGAGGGCTCGATGTCCGGCACCGCTGCTTCAGCCAGAAGCTCACCAAGGATCCAAAAGCCGCAGTGCGGATTGCGACGAGGCAGGACGTCCCGATGCTCTACTGGACGGCTGCCTCGTGGGGGGCGGCGATCGCGATGTCCGAGGATCAGCCCGACTTGGTCGCCGATCTTCCGATTGTCGAGGCGTTGATCGACCGCGCGTTCGAACTCAATCCTGACTACAACTTCGGCGCGATTCACGGATTCCTCATCATCTATGAGATGGTGCGCCAGGGCGCCTCGGGAGATCCGGCCGCACGAGCCCGGCAGCATTTCGATCGCGAAGTGGCGCTCACGAACAGGCAGCTGGCCTCTCCATACGTCTCGTTCGCCGAATTTGTATGCGTCCCCAACGGCAACCGGCAGGAATTCGAGAAGCTGCTGGGGCAGGCGCTGGCGATCGACCCCGATGCTCGGCCTGAATGGCGTCTTGAGAATCTGGTGACACAGAAACGCGCGAAGTGGCTGCTGACGCGCACTGACGAATTGTTCGTCAAGTAGTCAGGAGGATCGCGGTATGCGTCGTGTACTGAGCCTTGCGACCGCTCTTCTTGCGCTCATTGTGGTCGTGTCTCAACAGGTTGGCGCGCTCGCCGCCCCGGTGACCATCATCAAGCTGGCCACGCTGGCACCGGCGGGGACCTCATATGACCTGATCCTTCGGCAGATGGGGGAAAAGTGGCTGAAGGCGACCAACGGCACCGTGACGCTTCGCGTTTACCCAGGCGGTAGTCAAGGCAGCGAGGCCGACATCGTCCGGCGCATGAACGTCGGAGAATTGCAGGCGGCGATGCTGTCGGTTGGAGGATTGTCGGAGATCGATCCGACGGTCACTGCTCTTGAAGGGATTCCGATGCTCTTCCGTTCGCTCGACGAAGAGGAGTCCGTGCGCAACAAGATGCGTGGCGACTTCGAACGCCGGCTGCTCGCCAAAGGGTTCGTAGCGCTGTTCTGGAGCGACGGTGGCTGGGTCAGGTTCTTTTCGAGGCAGCCCGGCATCACACCGGAAGATTTCAAGAGCATGAAGATCTTCGTCACCGCATCCAACAGCGCCAAAGAGATGCAGATCATGCAGGGGCTCGGCTACAGGGCCGTCGCGCTCGACTGGGCAGACGCGTTGATTCAGCTGCAGACCGGCGGCATCGACGCTGTGCCGGCTCCGCCCATCCTGGCGTTGTCCGGGCAGTACTACACGGTCGTGAAGCACATGACCGAGCTCAACTGGGTCCCCCTCGTCGGCGCGACGGTGATAACCAGGCGAGCCTGGGACACCATGCCTGAAGCCGAGCGCGATCAGATGATGACCGCCGCGAGCGAAGCCGGCAAACAAATCCAGGATGCGAGTCGTCGGGAAAGCAACCAGGCCGTCGAGACCATGAAGAAGAAATGGGGGCTGACCGTGCATCCTGTCGGCGCGGACCTCGCGCAGCAGTGGCGCGCGTTTGCCGAGGGCGTGTATCCGAGGATTCGGGGCACGCTCGTGCCCGCCGACGTATTCGACGAAGCCAGACGGCTGGTCGCGGAGTATCGAACCGGCCGCAGATGATCCGCGCAGTTCCGTCGCGCATCGCGACGGCGACGACCACTCAGGCTCGCAACACGACCGCAGGGTTCGGTCGCGTCGAAGACTTCGCGATCACGCTGACGCTCGCGGCGATGATGTTGTTGCCGCTCGCCGAGAGCGTTCTTCGCCGTACCCTCCACACCGGCATCGGCGCGTCAATCATCGTTCAGCACCTCGCGTTCATTGCGGGCATGCTCGGCGGGGCAATCGCCGCGCGCGAGGGGCGAATGCTGGCCCTCTCGACGCTCGGCGAGAGCTTCCTGGGTGGCCGGCTCCAGGCTGCTGCCCGGATCTTATCGAGCGCGGTCGGCGGGACGGTCTCGGCCTTTCTCGCCGCCGCGAGCTACGAGTTCGTCGAAGCCGAGCGGCCGTTCTCGAAGGTTCTCGCCTACGGCATTCCGGTCTGGGTCATCGAGCTGGCGCTTCCGATCGGCTTCGCCATCATCGCGGCCCGGCTCGTCGCGCGCTCATCGGAATCATGGATGGGTTCGCTGACCGCTCTTGCCGCGTCGGTCGGCATGGGCCTGCTGGTCGTTCTGGTTCCCGAATCAGCCGCACATCTCTTCGTGCCGGCTCTGCTCCTGCTCGCGCTCGCAACCATCGTCGGCACACCCGCATTCGTCACGCTCGGAGGCATCGCGCTCGTCCTCTTCTGGCGCGTCGGGGAACCGATCGCGGCGATTCCCGTCTCGCAGTATTCGTTCGTGACCAATCCCTCGATTCCAGCCCTCCCGCTCTTTACGCTCGCGGGCTACCTGCTGGCGGAGAGCCAGGCGCCCACCCGGCTCGTCCGAGTATTCAACGCGCTGTTCGGCCGGCTGCGCGGCGGGCCGGCGGTCGTCACCGTGATCGTCTGTTCATTCTTTACGTCGTTTACAGGAGCCTCGGGCGTCACGATTCTCGCGCTTGGCGGTCTCCTGATGCCGATTCTCGTGAGCGCACGCTATTCGGAACGCGATGCCCTCGGGCTGGTGACGGGCGCCGGTTCGTTGGGAATGCTCTTGCCGCCCTGTCTCCCGCTGATCGTCTACGGCATCGTGGCGCGGACGCCGATCGATCAGATGTTTCTCGGCGGGCTCGTCCCCGCGCTCCTGATGGCGGTGGCGACCGCATGGTGGGGGATCCGCCGCGGCCCGCCACCGGAGCAGCCCCGCAGGCTCGACACGCGCGAAGCGCGGGCCGCGTTGTGGGATGCGAAATGGGAACTGCTCACGCCAGTCGTCGCCTTCGTTGGACTCTTCAGCGGCCTTGCCACGACCGTCGAAGCCGCTGCTCTTACCGCGTTCTATGTCGTCATCATCGAGACCGCACTTCACCGCGATCTGC
This sequence comes from Vicinamibacterales bacterium, assembly GCA_051985095.1. Taxonomy (GTDB): domain Bacteria; phylum Acidobacteriota; class Vicinamibacteria; order Vicinamibacterales; family CAVVIG01; genus Gp6-AA45. The sequence goes on from JBPYEE010000197.1 coordinate 6,496, forward strand.
GGCTATCCAGTGACGTTCCGCGCGTCATGACCGAGTGTGGCCTGCTCGTGGGCGGCATTCTCCTGATCCTGGGCGTCGCACTCGGCTTCACGAACTATCTCGTGAACGAGGAAATCCCCGCGCGGGCCGTCCAATGGACGACGGGCGCAGTCCATTCGCCGATTCTGTTCCTGTTGCTGTTGAACGTGTTTCTGGTTGTCGTTGGCTGCCTGATGGACATCTATTCGGCCATCATCATCCAGGTCCCGC
>JBPYEE010000198.1:0-7816 GCA_051985095.1 Vicinamibacterales bacterium
TCCGAGCCCAAGCTGCGCCGTCCGGTCGTACAGCGAAAATGGCTACATCGTCACCGTCAACTCCGGCAACTGGAGCGCTCGCATCGACTACGGGTCGCCGCCGCCATTTATCCAGTTCTGGGCGACATCGGGGACGACCGTCAGCGGGGAGATCGTAATCACCGCCGCGAGTGCGTCGGCGTTCTATTTCAGGTCTGTGGACCTCTACTCAAGCACGACACCGATCCCGTACACGATCCGGGGCGGCACACGAACCGATGTCTTCGCCGAGACTGATACGCTGCCCAACACGTTCGGCGACTTTCGGACGGTGGTCAGTCAGCACTCGGCTGACGCCATCGACCACCTGTCGATCACCCTGACCAATGCGGCTGCCTCGTGCCCCACCTGCGCCAACCCGATGGGGCTCGACAGCATCGTGCTGAGCAGCGCGCCGACGCCGGCACCGCCACCGACAATGTTTTCGCTCGGTGGCCAGGTGACTGACAGTGCGACGGGGGCCGGCGTTTCGGGTGCCTTGTTGTCCATTGTGGACGGCCCGAATGCGCACCTGAGCGCGACCACCGACGCGTCAGGCACGTATCGGTTTGCCGATCTGCAGCAGTCGGGGTTTACCCTCGCCGCCTCCGCCCCGAACTACATCGCGCAATCGAAAGGCGTGACGCTGACGTCGAACCAGACGCTGTCGTTTCAGCTGGTTCGTCTGCCTCCGCCACCCCCGGGCACGACGATCGTCGGCTTCAGCGGCCTGACCGTCAATGGCGCTGCGGTCACGAGCTACACGGAGTCTGGGTTCACGGTCCTGGCGGCGGCCGGTGCGTGGGTCGCGGTCGTCTCACGCGCTCCCTATATCGAGTTCAGTGCTCCGGCCTCTACGACTGTGAACGGGGAGGTCCGAGTCTCCGCGGTGGACGGGTCCGTGTTCAGCTTCAAGGCCGTCGACCTGTACTCCAGTACAACCGGCATTCCCTACAAGATCACCGGACTGCGAAACGCAGCGCCGGTGTTCACGGTCAGCGACACCTTGCCGAATCCATTCGGGAACTTCAAGACCGTGACGAACCCCAACGCCACGACGGCGGTCGACACGGTATCGATCATCTTGACGAATGCTGCGAGTGGTGTCAGCAACCCGATGGGACTGACCAACATCGTGCTGGCGCGTTGAAAGGGGTCGCGGCCTCTATGCGTCGACGAGAGACTCACGTCCCTGACGACCATCGAAGTCATTCGGCGGGCACTGCCGAAGTGACGCTGAAAACCGTGAACGTGAGCGGCCCTCGTGTCATTGGATGGAGCTTCACTAGAGGCCGGACTGTCGTGACCCTGATCACCGTCATCTCCCGGCGTTCGCGAGAGAGCAGAGGTCTGGCCGCTGTCCAAGCGGGGTATCGTGGTCATGTGCGTCGAATCACTTGGGCGTCTGTTCTGGTTCTGGCGACCGGTGCATGCGGTAGCAGTCCGACCATGCCGTCCCTGGCGCTTGGACCGTGGGGTGGCGACCACATCTCCCTGACCGTCGCGGCGGCCGGCACCCATCTCGAGTTCGACTGCGCCAGCGGCGACATTCCGGGCCCGATCACAGTCGATCCTCGGAACGAGTTCTATGTGTCCGGAACGTTCACTCGAGAGCAGGGAGGACCCATCCCGGTGCCGCCGCCGCCGCCCGATTCTCATCCCGCCGCCTATACAGGCTCAGTCAACGGCGATTCGATGACGTTGACCGTCCATCTGACAGACAACCAGGCGATGATTGGCACCTTCACGCTGACGCGCGGTTCGCCAGGCCGTCTGGTGAGATGTGTGTTGCCCCTCACCGCGATGTGATCGGGCCGTCGTCGCGTTCTGCCCGCTTGCCCCGGCCGTCCGAGGAGACCTGCGACGCGAGGGATTCGGCGTGATCGCCCGCCGCTTTTTGGCGCGTGCTCGTCGGCGCACTGTTCGAGCCGCTTGGGCTGATGATTGGGCTCCGGCGCGAGGAGTCACGGACGACTGACGTCGTGCGTGTCGCGAGTGCTCCACGTCTTGATCAAAGGCGTGTTGGCTACCCTCGCCCGAAGCTGCCGAACTGCTGCACGAGGAGGACGGCAAAACCCAAGATCGCGGCGACTTCCCGGACCCGTCGGATCCACGTCCGGCACTTCCTCGGTCGATCCTCGCATGGGCAGGGTCTAGCACCCGCCCTTCAGTCATTCGCCACAATGGGAGTTGAGGAAACGAAAGACATCGCTCTCCCAGACGGGAGCGCCGAAATAGCCGAGGGTGTGGCCGTCTTGGTGCGAATGGCCGAACGCCGGGTAAATCTTCGACTCGAACGGCTTGCCTGCGTCCTGCATGGCGGCGCTCAGGATCCTGGTTGGTGCGAGGTTCCAATCGTTCTGAGCCTGAAAGAAGAAGATCGGTGCTTTTGCATTCCTGACGGCGCTCGTCATTCTCTGCTGCAACGCCGGCGCGAGCGCCCAACTCTCCGCGCCGCCGGCCGAATCGACTGCCGCACAGTAGCTCTCCCGCTCTGCGCCCAGGACGGCCTCAATGCCACCAAAGGAGTTTCCCGCAACCGCAATCCGCTTTGCCTCGACAAACGGCTGCTTGCGCAACCAGGCCAGCGCCGCAAGTTGGTCATCGAGGTGATCGGTCTCCAGCAGGCGCACCATGACGGCGGCACCTTCGGCCAGACCACCCCGTTTCTTCGCCGCCTCGATCTCGTCGCCGATAAACGGTCCCGCCGTTGCACTCAGACCTTGGCCGCGTCGATAGGGCCCGAAAAACGCCCAGCCGTGCCGGGCGAACACTGGCCCGAGAGCGTCGAACGCCTGTTGGCTCAGCATCCCTGGAGCGCTGCCGTGGTTGTAAAGCAGCGCAGGAAAGGGTCCAGCCCCTTCCGGCTTGAACAGCACGCCCCGCAGTGTCAGGGAGCCGCTCGGAAAGGAAACCACGTCGGAGGCGGATGCAATCGCGCCAGACAAGCAGGCTGCGAGCGCGGCGATCGACACAAGCGTTCGCTGCATCTCCAAATCGTAGAGCAAAACCTGCACGGACGATCATCTGTGTGTCCTGCGCCGCGCCGACTGTCTGCAATGTTCGGAAACAGAACGCGAGATAACTCTCGACGACAGGGTTGACGACCACGACGTGCGACGCCAACGCCGCCAAATGACGGCTCCACCGCAAACGTGCATCAGCGGTCATGTCCGAGCGGCCCACCGTTGGGAAGACGCGGCCCAGTGTGAGCGGGAGAATGCTCTTCGAACCCGCTCCGGTTGGGCGAGGCTCCCCGAACGTCTCCGGTGGTCAGCTCGTCTGCGGTACGGCCGCGTTTTTGGTCTTCCGGTCGGCGCCCTCGACCTCATGTCAGTTGTCGACCATCCACGCATCATCTGGTTCGCGATCTGGCGCGCTCATTCATTCGCACGCGCATGTGTGGCGTTCACCGCTTCAGGTGGCGGGCCTCAGACGCCGGCCTCGGTTGCTCGCCTGTTGTCCCGCGACGTACTGGAGTTCGGCGCCCGGCAACGAATTTCAAATGCGTGCAACCGCAACGCAACTGGCGTCGGTCATGATGAAGCTCGATCCGGCAAGGTCGCCGATTCGCACACTTTTGCACGAGCGTCGGTGCGGTACAACGCTTGCTGGGCGGCTCGCATGCAAACGTCGCGAGTCGCCGGATTTTGTGTTGCCGTCTGCATATCGATCGTCAGTGTCGAGGCTCAGTCTCGACCGGCCGAACTCGCCGACGCGGGATGGAAGGCGCTCCGGGATGAAAACCCTGGGCGTGCGGCCGCGCTCTTCGCTGAAGCACTGGAGCTGCTGCCAGACAACCCCTCGCTCCTGCTCGGGGCCGGGGCGGCCGCGCATGCGCGGGGCAAGGAAAGGCAGGCGATGGCGTCGCTGCAGCGTGCGCTGCAGATCGAGCCGCGGCTGACGCAGGCCTCGGCCTTGCTCGGCAGCATCGCATTCGACGAGGGCGACAGCGAGCTCGCCATACAGACATACGAGCAGGCGCTGAAGTACGCGCCGGACAACGATCGCCTGAAGCGACAGCTGGCGATCTGGCGCCGCGAGACGCGCGTTCACGAGACCTTCTCGGATCGGACGTACGGCAGGTTCCGGGTGCTGTTCGAGGGACGTGAAGAACAGTCGCTCGCGATGCAGGCGACAGCGGTGCTCGACTCGGCGTTCTACAAAATCGGCCGTGCGCTCGGCGAGTTTCCGCCGAACACAATCGTCACCGTGTTGTACACCGAGCAGCAATTTCGGGACATCACGCGCGCGCCGGCGTGGTCGGGCGGCCAGTACGACGGACGCATCCGAATTCCGGTGGCCGGCGCCGCGAACAACCCGCAACTGTTCGAACGCGTCCTCGTCCACGAGCTGTCGCACGCGATCGTCGCAAACATCGCGCCGCACGCCGTGCCGGTGTGGCTCGACGAGGGTCTCGCGCAGCACTTCGAAGGCGCCGATCCCGACGCGGCGCGCCGCCGGCTGTCGGCTGGTGGGCGGTTTATCCCGCTCTCCCAGCTTGAACACAGCTTCGGGCGGCTCGGCGCCGCCGACGCCCAGGTCGCGTATGACGAAAGCCTGCTCGCAGTCGGTGTCCTGCTCGATCGACCCGGCTTCAGCTGGGTTCGATTGCTGCACCGGCTGCGCGACGGCGCGACGTTCAAAGACGCGATCGCGAATTCGGGGTACACGTACGAGGATTTCGAGGCCGGCTGGCGGAGGTAAGAGCCGAGCGTACGGCACCACCGCTCGTGGACGGCTTCACGGTACCGTGCCCTTACTCGCGCAGCTCGGCGAGACGTCGGTCGGTGCACGCGGCTATCTGCAGCCGGGGACATTCGACGGACTCACCCAGAACGTATAAACCGCACAATCGTCGGGGGACGGCGGCCGATCTGATGGGATCGCGTGATGCACCGGCGGAATCCGTCGCAGATAGGCCACGATGGAGCGGATGTCCTCCTCGTCCCAGTTCGACGCGTGATCCCAGATCATGCCCTGCCAGTGCAACGTGCGGCCATCGGGGGTGATCCCGCTCCGGATCGCTCGCGCGATCGCGGCGCCGCTCCAGCCGCCGATTCCCGTCTCGCGATCGGGCGTGATGTTTCGCGTCCAAAGGGTCCCGAACGGTCGCCAGCTGACCTTCAGTCCGCCGCTCCCGTCCGGGTTATGGCAGAAGGCGCATGAGGCGACCTTGAAGAGGTATTCTCCGCGCGCCACCATCGCTCCCTCTTCGCGACTCAGGGTCGAGGTGTCCGGAGACGACAGCCCGGCCGTTGCACCTTGAACGATCTGGTCGGGAGGGATCTGGGACAGAGCTGGGAGCTCGTACACGACCCAGATCGCGATCGCCAGAAGCAGTACCCCGAGCAGACCGGCCGCCGTCAGGAGCCACCGCCCGATCGTTGCCGGCCATGCCCGATCGCGAATGGTTACGAGGAGAATGCTGGCTGCCCCTGTGAGAAACGCCAGCCACTGTGCGTCAATCAGTATTCGTTGCGGCAACTCGGCCCGCTGAACCGGACGCGCGAAGTTGCCGTCCGCGTAGCTGAGGACGGTCGGATTCGCCGCCGGCAGCGGCCGCCGCAGCTTCGAGACAACGGTTTCCACCACGCCATATCGCAGCGGTCGCGGGATTTCATTTCTGATCGGAGGCTGGCTCTTCAGATACCTCGCGACAGCCCGAGCATCGTCGGCCGTAAAGAAATGAAGGTAGAACCACGGCATGCCCCAGAGATTCAGCTGCCGATCCGGCGCCCGTCCATTCCGGATCGTGTTGACAACCTGGTCCTCCGTCCACGACCCCAACCCCGATTCTGCATCGGACGTGAGGTTGAACGAGACGAACACGGCATGCGGATAGGCCTCGACGCGCATGCCGCCGGCGAGATACCGGTCAGCGCGGTAGATGCCTGTGCGATCGATCTGCGTATGACAGAGGCCGCACATCTCGGCGTGGACCAGGTACTCGCCCCGCCTGAGCAGATCGGCAGCATGCCCAGGGCCGTCCAGACGCCCGCCCGGATTCCACGGTGGAATCCTCGCGATCGATTCGAGGTAGTTGACCAGATCCCAGCGTTCGGCGGACGTCGTGGCATCGACGTAGGCCGGCATCGAACTGCCGGCGAGGCCTGTCGTCAGACGCAGCCACACGTCCTCGGGGCGGCTACCGCCGCGAAAGGTCCATGGAGCAGTCAGATCTCGAATCGGCACTGGAAGGTTCTTCGCATCCTGTAGAAATCCGCCATTCCTCCCGTTGGTGCCGTGACAGCCGCCGCATTCGAGCCGCGTATAGAGGGCCCGGCCGCGTTGGATGCTGGCGTCGTCGGGTTGGATCCGCTGACTGATGGCTACCGCTGAGGACGGCGGGTTCGTGAACTGTGCAAGTCGTTTCACCTCGGCGACCACCGCGAGAATCTCAGCGTTGGTCAGCAAATCCTGGAAGGCAGGCATCGCGCTCGCCAGCAGCCCCTGCGATACGACGCGCCGCAAGTCGTCATCGGTCGGAGATTCGCTTCGGACGGTCGATTTGTACTTGAAGAGGCGTTGTGTGAAATCGCGCGGCCGCGGAATCATCGACGGCGCTGCGGGACCGTTTCCGCGGCCATCGGGTCCGTGGCACACAGCGCAGTGCTTGCGGTAAACACGCTCGCCCAGCGGCCGGTCCGATGGCACCTCGCTGCCGGGCGGCCAGGCCAGATCCGCGAAGACTGCAGGGTCCGGCTGCCACGCTTCCGTCGGACGGGCGTATCCCACGCGCGCGTAATATGAACGGGCCACGTCCAATGCGAAAACGAGGACGAGGGTAACGGCGACGATCTGCACGCGCGTCACAACACCAGATCGCATAGATGGCTCGTTTCGAATCTACGTTGCGCACTGCTGAGCGCGCGTCTTCGAGCAGTTCGGTTCGATACTTTGGTGCAAGATGCATGATTTTTCAACGACTGGTGCTTGCAGGATCGCGTCGAGCGGAAGCGGCGGAGTTGTAACCGTCGGAACCAGAAACTTCTTTTGGCGCGTGTCGGCCTTGTGAGAGGGGCATCAGCCCTAGGGCCTGCAGGCCGTGGCGAAAGTCAGACATGGCGTGCGCTCGAGAGATCTGACCCGAACTCGTCGCGCAGCGACTGGCTTGAGCGTCGGTGGATCGCCTTCCGACGGCACACCGGTCCATTCCGAGCGGCACGGCCGAGTGCTATTCTCCACCAAATGGTCCGCATCCACCGAGTTTCGAGAAAGCCACTGTCGGCCTACGTCGATTATCTGTGGCTCGCTGACCGGGACAGTCAGCCTCATGCGCAGGAGTTCGTCTTGCCCTCACCAAGCATGACTCTCGTCGTCGATCTCGATGAGAGAGCGGGCGCGGTCCGGATGTATGGCGTGCGTTCACATCCGTTGGTTCTGGGAACTTCAAAGCCCCTGCGGCTGATGGCGGCACATTTCAAACCGGGCGGCGGCTTTCCGTTTGTCGCCTGCCCGGCGGGTGAGCTGCACGATCTGCACGTCTCGCTCACCGCTTTCTGGCCGAGCGAGGCCACCGAACTTCGCGAACGGATTCTCGACGCGCCGACCGACAGCGCACGGTTTCACGTACTCGAGTGTTTTCTCCTGCGGCGACTGCGCGTGAGTCGGACCAGCAGTCCTGCGGTACGTTTTGCGATTCGACAGTTTCAATACGCTGACCGCGTGTGGTCCGTCGGCAGTGTCCGCGATCAGATCGGCATGAGCGCCCAGCGGTTCGTCGAGGCGTTTCGCACTGAGGTGGGTGCATCGCCCAAGGTATTTGCCCGGCTGGCCCGCTTCCGACGCGTCTTGG
>JBPYEE010000199.1:0-9180 GCA_051985095.1 Vicinamibacterales bacterium
CGCTGGACGCGCCATCGGCGTACGCGACTACGATGACGGCGCTGCGGCCGCGGCCCCCGGCATCCGCGCCGCGGCAGGCCGCGCCGACCAGCGCTGCAACACGCGCGTGGCTTGCGATGCCGGCGAAGCCGACCTTCACGAACGCGGCTCCCGCTTTAGCGTACGCGGAGGAGAGCTGTTCGACGGTCGTCTCGTCTGACGCGTCGCCGATCGCCGCCGCCACCGGCCGGCTCGCCGCGGCGACCGCATGAATCGCGCGAAACACCTCCAGCGACACGGCGCCGATGGCACCGGTACGCGGATCCTTCGCATCGACGATGTCGGCGCCGCCCTCGAGGGCCGACGCGGCTTCGACGGCGCTGCCGACGCTGACCAGCAGGCGCATGCGGGCTACTGTATCATCTGGATTCATGATCGCCGCGCCGCTCGCCGGTCGCGCCGTGCTCGTCACCGGCGGGTCGAGCGGGATCGGCAGAGCCATCGCGCTCGCGGCCGCCGGCGCCGGCGCCGACGTCGCAATTACCTATCGCACGAACGCCGCGGGCGCCGACGCGGTGCAGCGCGCCATTCGCGCCGCCGGACGCCGGACCGCCGCCCTTCCTCTCGACCTCGCCGATCCGCGATCGCTCGACGCGCTTGGACCAGCGTCGCACCGCGCGCTCGGCCGGCTCGACGTCTGGATCAACAACGCCGGCGCCGACATCCTGACGGGAGACGGCGCGTCGCTCTCGCGGACCGAGAAACTGGATCGGCTGATCGCGATCGATCTGCGCGGCACGATGCTCGCATCGTGGCAGGCGGCCGAAATGTTCACCGCGCAGGAGGACGGCGGCATCATTATCAACATGAGCTGGGATCACGTGTTCGCGGGCATGGCGGGGATCAATCCGCAGCTCTATGCGGCGGTGAAAGGCGGCGTGCTTGCCTTTAGCAAGTCGCTGGCCCGCTCGGTCGCGCCGCGCGTGCGCGTCAACGTGATCGCGCCTGGCTTCATCGAGACCGCGTTTGGCGCCGGTGCCGGCGAAGAGTGGCGCCACCACGTGGTCGAGTCGACACCGCTCCGACGATGGGGTACGCCTGAGGATGTTGCCGGCGCCGCTGTGTTCCTGGCCTCGCCAGCCGCGGCATTCCTGACAGGGCAGACCATTCTGGTTGGCGGCGGCGTCGTGATGTGAGGTCCACATGGCAGAAAAGGAGCGGACGTATTCGGAACCGGAAATCGCGGAGCGCTTGCGCGATCTTCCAGGCTGGTATTTCGAGGATGGCTGGATCCGCCGGGTCTACAAAACCGACGGGTGGCCGACGACGCTGATGCTCGTCGGCGCCGTCGGCTACTGTGCGGAGGCGGCCTATCACCATCCCGACCTTGCGGTCACGTGGGGACGTGTGACCGTGAAGCTCGCGACGCACAGCGCCGGCGGCATCACCGACAAGGACTTTGCTCTCGCGCAACGGATCGAGGAGGTCGCCCTGTGGCGGCCGCCGACGGGCGCGGCGCTCACCGGCACGCCGAACAAATTCGTGCGGAGCGGCGATCCGCGTTGACGGCGCCGGTCGCGGTCAAGTCGCGCCGCGTGCTGCTCGTGACCGGCCGCCTCGCGGAACCGTCGCTGCGACGGGTGGTCCATGAGATGCAGCCTGATTTCGCATGCGACGTGACGGCGATGGGCATTACCGTTGCGGCGCTGATGACCACGGAGTGGATCGCAGAGAGGCTGACGGTAGCGCCGGGAACGGATCTCGTGGTGATCCCCGGCTTGTGTGAAGGCGACCCGCGCGTCATTGCCGATCGCGTGGGTGTGCCGGTCGAGAAGGGGCCGAAAGATCTCCGCGAGCTGCCGGAGCACTTCGGCCGAGCCGCCGTGAGGCAGGAGTACGGCGGGTGGACCATCGAAATCGTCGCGGAGATCAATCACGTTCCGCGGCTGTCGCGCGACCAGGTCCGGGCCGCTGCCGAGTACTTCCGCCAGTCGGGCGCGGACGTCATCGATCTCGGCTGCACGCCCGGCGTCGCGTGCCCGGCGCTCGGCGCCATCGTCGGGGATCTGGTCGCCGACGGGATGCGCGTGAGCGTCGACTCATTCGATCGCGGCGAGATCCGAACCGCCGTCGCCGCCGGTGCCGAGCTCGTCCTGAGCGTGAACGGGTCCAACGTGGAGGTCGCCAACGATCTGGCGGGCACGGGCGCTCGGGTCGTCGCGGTGCCCGAGCTCGGAGGCGGCCTCGAGACGCTCGAGCCGACGCTGCAGAAGCTGGAGCAGTGCGGCGTCGGCTATCTGATCGACCCGATTCTCGAGCCGATCGGATTCGGCTTCATGGCCTCGCTGGAGCGGTACGCGGAGGTTCGGCGCCGTTATCCGGCAGCGTCGATGCTCATGGGAATCGGCAACCTCACCGAGCTGACCGCCGCCGATTCGACCGGCGTGAACGCGTTGCTTGTCGCGATCTGCCAGGAACTGGACGTCCGCGCTGTGCTCACGACGGAAGTGATCCCGTGGGCGCGGGGAGCGGTGCGCGAGGTTGACATCGCGCGACGCCTGATGCATCACGCGGTCACGCGTCGCACGATTCCCAAGGGCATCGACGATCGCCTGGTCACCGTGAAGGATCCGGCGGTGCTGGCGTTCAGCGAGAGCGAACTGCGCACACTCCAGGCGCAGATCACCGATCCCAACTTCCGCATTTTTGCGGATCGTGAGGGGATCACGGTGCTGAACGCCGAACGGTTTGTCCGCGGCACCGATCCGACGCGCCTCGTGGATCTGTTCACCGAGCTCGGCGTCACCGATCCGATGCACGCCTTCTACCTGGGCCGGGAACTGGCGCGAGCGAGCCTCGCGGTCACGCTCGGGAAGACCTACCGTCAGGAAGGCGCGCTGGCATGGGGCTATCTGACGCCTCCCGATGATGCCGTCGCCGATCACGTCAAGCTGACGCAGCGGTCGAAGCCCAAACCGACGCGATGATTCCGTTTGTCGAGGCGCTGACGCCGCCGCCCGATCCGCTGCGGTGCTGCGAGCAGCTCGCCGGACTGCCGTATCGAGTCTTCTTTGACAGCGCGGTCCGCGGGTCGCCCCTCGGCCGCTACTCATTTCTGGCGGCCGATCCGGTGGCCGTGATTCGGAGCAAAGGCGAGCGGACCGAGTGTGTGGAGCGATCGGGTGTCTCGCGCCCCTTCGAGGGCGACGCGCTCCAGGCTGCCCGGGCGTGGCTCGCGCCGCATGCCGCCGACCCCGTGGCGGAGCTGCCGCCGTTCCAGGGCGGCGCAGCTGGCTATCTCGCGTACGACTGGGGACGGACCCTGGAACGTGTTCCGGCGCCTCGCTACGACGATCTAGGCATTGAAGACGTGGTGTTGGGTATTTTCGACTGGGTCGTCGCGTGGGATCACGAGGCCGATTCGGCCTGGCTAATCTCGACGGGCCTTCCCGAGGCGTCGTCCGACGCACGGGCCGAGCGAGCGAAGAATCGTGCGGCGGCAGTCCTCGCGCGGCTTCGATCCTCTGTCGTGACTCCCGAATCGCCGTCCGCCACCCGGCGCACAAGGGTCGCGCGTCGTCCGTCAACGGTTACGGCACCATCGTTTCCGGTCGAGGGCGGATGGTGGGATCGGCGTCTTGCGCTTCGGTCGTCGTTCACGCGTGTCGGCTACCTCGATGCGGTCGCGCGCGTGCGCGAGTACATCCTCGCCGGCGACGTATTTCAGGCAAACCTGTCGCAGCGCTTCGACGCGCCGTTTCCGGTCGCGCCGTGGTCCTTCTATCGTCGGCTTCGCGAGAGGAACCCGGCCCCGTTTGCCGCCTATCTCGAGTTTCCCGAGGCGCTGGTGTTGAGCACGTCCCCCGAGCGCTTCCTGCAGGTCGACCCCGCCGGACACGTAGAAACGCGCCCCATCAAGGGCACGGGACCGCGCGGCCTCGGTCCCGAGCACGACGCGGCTCTCGGGGCGGCGCTCGTCGACAGCGCGAAGGACCGCGCCGAGAATTTGATGATCGTTGATCTGATGCGGAACGATCTTTCGCGCGTCTGCGCGCCCGGCACCGTCCGCGTCCGGCAGCTTTGTGCGCTCGAGCATTACGCGACGGTCCACCACCTCGTCTCGACTGTCGTCGGCACGCTGGCGCCCGGGGCTGATGCGCTTGATCTGCTCCGCGCCGCTTTTCCCGGCGGGTCGATTACGGGGGCACCCAAGCTGCGTGCGATGGAGATCATCGCCGAGCTCGAGCCGTCGGCTCGCGCCGTATACTGCGGGGCGCTCGGGTACTGGAGCGTCACCGGGGCGCTCGACACGAACATCGCCATCCGCACGGCGCTCGTCCTGGGCGACCGCATTTCGTTCAGCGCCGGAGGCGGCATCGTCGCGGACTCGGACCCCGACGGCGAGTATCAAGAGACGCTCGACAAGGCGCGTGGCATGATCGATGCGCTGGCAGCATTCGTATGATTCTGCTGATCGACAACTATGACTCGTTCGTGCACAACCTCGCCCGATACGTGCGGGAGCTGGGAGGAGAAGCGATCGTTTGCCGCAAGGACGTCCTGACCCTGGACGACGTGGCGGCGCTCGCGCCGAGCCATATCGTGCTGTCGCCGGGACCGTGCACGCCGGCCGAGGCCGGCATTTGCACCGACGTGGTCCGGCGGTTCGGTCCGGTGACCCCGATTCTTGGGGTTTGTCCTGGGCATCAATGCATCGGCGCGGCCTATGGCGCCGACATCGTGCGCGCTGTGCGTCCCATGCACGGCAAGACGTCGCCGATCGTCCACGATGGCTCGAGCGTCTTTGCCGGCCTGCCGTCGCCGCTGCGAGCAGCGCGGTATCATTCGCTCGTTATTGCCCCGGCGTCGGTGCCGCCCTCGCTGCGCGTCCTCGCGACGTCCGGCGACGACGGGGAGATCATGGCCGTCGAAGATCGCGTGCACCCGGTGATCGGCGTCCAGTTCCATCCAGAGTCGGCTGCCACCGAGTACGGCTACGCGATGCTCGAACGGTTCCTCCGAGGCAAGAATGCGCGGATTGAGAGGACGCCTCCCCGCGCCGATGGCGGCGAGCTGGACGCCGATTCCACCGCGACCAGCCGCATCCCGTGGCGTCTCCGGAGTGACGAGGGCAGCGATCGCTTTGTGCCTCCGCCCGTCGAGCTCGTGCGATGACACGCGAGCTGCAGCCGGCCGTGTGGGTGAACGGCGTTCGGCACCCGCTCGACGGGCCCCATCTCTCGAGTCACGATCGCGGCTTCACACTCGCTGACGGCGTCTTCGAAACGATGCGTGCCTTCGACGGCATCGTCTTCCGGCTCGAGCGCCACCTCGCGCGGCTGGAACGCGCCCTGGCCGTGCTCGACATTCCGGCACCGCCGTCGCTCCGCAGCTGGGTGCACCAGGCGATGCCCGACGCGGGTCGCGACGCAGCCGTCCGGCTGACGGTGACGCGCGGTCCCGGCGATCCCGGCGTCGCGCCGCCCGCCGATCCGCGTCCGACGGTCGTCATCGCGGTGAGCGCCCCACCTCGGTTTAATGCGGCGATTTATGAGTCCGGCGTGACGGCGCACGTCGCCACCGGGCGGCTCAACGAGCATGCGATGACCGCCGGCCTCAAGACCCTCGCGTACACGGACGCGGTCGTCGCGCTGCTCGAAGCGCGCCGCGCGGGAGCGCAGGAGGCGCTGCTGCTCGACACCGCCTCGCACTGTGCGGAAGCCACGTCGAGCAATCTCTTTGTCGTCGCACGCGGCCTGCTCGTGACGCCGCCGCTCTCGTGCGGGGTTCTGCCAGGGGTCACGCGCGAGGCGGTGCTCGGCCTCGCCGAGCGAGCGGGCGTCAGCGCGGCCGAGCGTCCGGTCGGCCTCGACGAGTTGCTCGGCGCCGACGAAGCGTTTCTGACCAGTTCACTGCGCGGGATCGCCCCACTCGTTCGGATCGGGACGCACGCGATTGGCCAGGGGAGGCCGGGCACAGTGACAGCGCGCGTCACCGAGGCGTACCGGGCGCTCGTTGCCCATGAGTGCCGGGCGTCGGCCACCGCCGGATTCAATCGTGATCGTTGAGACCATTGTCACGACCGTCGACCCGGACGGTGCGGTCAATGTCGCGCCGATGGGAGTCGAATGGGGCGACGCCGCGATCACGCTGAAGCCGTTTCTGGACACGACTACGTACCGTAACGTGGCCGCCCTCGGTGCCGCGGTCGTGAACCTGACCGACGACGTCCGCGTGTTCGCGCGGGCTGCCATATCGAATCCCACGGTTCCAACGTTCCCGGCTACCGCCGTACGGGGAGTCGTTCTGGCCGACTGCTGCTCGTGGCGCGAGGTCGAGGTGCGATCAATCGACAGCGCGCCGCCACGATCACGGATCGCGACGACGGTCGTCCATCGCGGTGTGCGCCGCGAGTTCATCGGCTTCAACCGCGCCTCCCACGCCGTGATCGAGGCGGCGATCTACGCGACGCGGTTGCATCTGCTGTCGCCGGAGTTCGTCGACGGGGAAGTCGTGCGGCTGCAGACAATCGTCGATAAGACCGCTGGTCCGCGCGAGCGCGAGGCGATGGCGATGCTGACCGATCACATCCGCGCGGCCCGCCGCGCGGCCACCGCACCATGACCGCACGAAACGGCGACGGCGGCGCCGTTTTTGTCGAAGCGGCCGCGCGGCTGCATTTCGGCGTGCTCGATCTGCGCGGCGCGCTCGGGCGCTGGTTCGGCGGCATCGGCGCCGCCGCGCCGGCGCCCACGCTGCTCGTCTCCGCCCGCCGCGAGCCCACGCTGATCGTCGAAGGCCCCGACGCCGAGCGCGCGGCCGGTTTCGCCCGCGCGTTTCTGGCCCATCACCGGCTCAGCGGCGGTGCGCGGCTGTGCATCCATCGGTCGCTTCCCGCGCACGCGGGCCTCGGCTCGGGGACGCAGCTCGCGCTTGCGATCGCGCGAGCGCTCGCTGAACTGCATGACCTGCCGACGGAATCGGGAGCCCTCGCGTCCGCGGTGGGACGCGCGCAGCGGTCGGCCATCGGCACGTGGACATTCGACGGCGGCGGCCTGGTCGTTGAAGGCGGCCGGCGCGTGAATGCCGATGGCGTCGGGCCCCTCGTCGCGCGGCTGCCGTTTCCGCCCCAGTGGCGGTGCATCATCGCGGTGCCGCGCGTCGGACCGGCCATCAGCGGCGCCGCCGAGGCGGCCGCCTTCGCCGCGCTTCCGCTGCCGCCCGAGCGCGAGGTCGAGCGGGTCGCCCATCTCGTGCTGATGATGCTGCTGCCCGCGCTCGTCGAAGGCGACATCGCGGCGTTCGGCCGCGCGCTCGTCGCCATCCAGACGACAATGGGCCGCTGGTTCGCGACGGTGCAGGGCGGCCTGTTTGCGCGCGGGCCGAGCGAGGAGATGGTCCGGCGTATGGCGGAGTGGGGCGCCGCGGGCGTTGGCCAGAGCTCGTGGGGTCCGGCCGTCTACGGCATTGTGGACGGCGCGAGCGCAGGGAGGCGGATGGCCGATCGTCTCCGATCCGCGCTCGAGGGATGCGGCGGCGGCGACGTCTTCGAAGGCCCGTTCCGGGTTGACGGCGCGTCTGTATGGCGGTCGCATAACCGGAGGGTGGAATAGAGGACAATACGCCGCATGTCCGAGACCTCGCCGGCGGCGCCGATCCGAGTGTCGGATCGTGCCTGGAAAGCATTGGAAGGCGCCTACGATCTCCAAATCCACGTCGGCCCCGACGTCATCGCGCGGCGTATCGACGACATCGACTGCGCGAAAGAATTCCTGGCGCACGGCCTGAAAGGGTTCGTGCTGAAGTCACACTACGTTCAGACTGGCGAGCGCGCACAGGTCGTGACCAAGGCGGTGCCAGGCAGCCGCGTCTTCGGTGCCGTCACGCTCAATCACAGCGTCGGCGGCCTCAATCCGGTGGCGGTCGAACTGGCGGGGCGGACGGGCTGCAAGATCGTCTGGATGCCGACAGTCGATGCGAGAAACGAAACGGCGGGACGGCCTGACGGCGGCACCGAGAAACTGCCGTTCTGGGCCAAGATTCAGCGCGAGCTCGCCGCGGAAGGCATCTCGCCGCCGCCGCTCTCGGTGGTCGACGGCGCTGGTGAACTGACGGAACCGGCGCGCCGGTGTCTCGAGCGAATCGCCAGACACAACATGATTCTGGCGACCGGTCATCTGGGCCGAACGGAAATCTTTGCGCTGGTCCGCGCGGCCAAGCGGATGGGCCTGAGGAAAGTCGTCGTAACGCATGCCGAGTTTCCGTCACAGAGCCTGACCGGCGACGAACAGCAAGCGCTCGCCGATCTCGGCGCGCAGATCGAGCACTGCTTCACCACGACCTACACCGGGAAGGCGGCGTGGGAGCTGGCGTTCGCGAACATCCGACAAGCGGGTGTGGCGCGCGCGATCATCTCGACCGATCTCGGCCAGACAATCAATCCACCGGTGGCGGAGGGCTTTGCGATGTTCGCGCAGCGCCTCCTCGATGCCGGATTCACCGCCGATGAGATCCGCACGATGGCCGTCACCAATCCGACGCGACTCATCGAGGAGTAAGTCCTGGCTGCAGTATGATTCGCACGCGATGAGAATCTGTCTGGCGGGAACCGGCGCCATGGGTGTCATCCACATGAAGGCACTCAGGAAGATCGCCGGCGTCGAGGTGGTGTCGGTGACCAGCCGCACCGCAGAGACCGGCCAGGCCTTTGCTGGCGAGTGGGGCATCCCGCATTACTCGACGACGCTCGAAGAGTCGCTGGACCGTCCTGGGGTCGACGCCGTGATCCTGACGACGCCCAGTGCCATGCACGCGGACCAATCCGTCATGGCGCTCGGCAAGGGCAAGCACGTGCAGGTCGAGATCCCGATGAGTCTCAATCTGTCCGACGCGCAGCGGATTGTGGACGCCGCGCGCCGATCGGGGAAGACCTGCATGGTGACGCACACCCGGCGTTTTTCGTCGCCGCACCGGGAAATCCGTCGGCGCATTGAGGAGGGCACGTTTCATCTGCACCACATGGTCGTCGAGACGTACTTCTTCCGACGGGAAAACACGAACATGCACGGGCAACCGCGGTCGTGGGTCGACAACCTGCTGTGGCACCACGGCTGCCACTCGGTGGACATCGCCCAGTGGGTGATGGACAACGCGGACTGGGAATGCTGGGGCCAGAAGGGGCCCGATCACAAGGAACTCGGC
>JBPYEE010000200.1:0-7006 GCA_051985095.1 Vicinamibacterales bacterium
GGGCCCGGAGCGCACTCGTGATGTTGTTTGCGGTAAAGCCGTTCCAGTACCCCTTCCCGGTGACGCTGTAAAACGCGTCGCCCTTGAGGTTGTTGCTGCCGCTCTTGGGCACGACGTTGATGTTCGCTCCGCCTCCGCCACCGACCTCCGCACCCATGGCTGCGGTATCGACCGAGATTTCCTCGGCGGACCCGAAATCCATGTAGTACATCGAGCCGTAGTTCTGCGGAGTATCGGCTGTGACGCCGTAGTAATTCAGGTTGTAATTGCTTGCACCGTGCGCCACCATGCCGGTCGAGGTCGCCGCGTTCAACCCGCCCGGATCCTGTCGCCCCATCGTCATGCCCGGCAGCACCGTCGTCGATCCGAAGATCGTGCGCGACGTCGGCACCGCTTCGAGCGTCTCTTTCGAGAGCCGCGCGCCGATTTTCGTGTTCTCCACGTCGACGGTCGGCGACTGGCCGGCGACGATGACCGTTTCCTGCAGCGCCGCCAGCTTCATGACTGCGTCGACCGTGATCGTCTGGCGGACCGGGACGACGATGCCCTCGCGGACGAGCGGCGAGAAGCCGGTGAGCTCGAACTTCAGCGTGTACGTGCCGTTGGACACTGCCGGAAACCGGTACAGGCCTTGTGCGTTGGTGACCGTCGTCGGAGTGCCCATCGCCGCAGGCCCCGATAGCGTGACCGTGACGCCGGGCAGCACGCCGCCCTGGTCGTCAGTGATCTTGCCGACAAGTTCGCCGAACATCTGACCGGTCTGTGCCGCGGCCGGCGCACCGCCGAACGTCAGCACAATCGCCAGGCTCGCGAGCGCCCGAGGGAACGTGCGTGTCACGGAAGACCTCCCTGTAAGAAAACCGAAAGTATCCGAACGTGCCGCCCACAATACATGGATTTGTCGCACAAATGTCTACAAAAAGCGGGTCGCGCGATCGCCGGCCGGACGCGCAATCCGGGGAATTGGATTGCGCCGGACAGTCGGCCGTTGCGCTAACATTTCGCCTCGATGCGATTCGCGTTCGTGCTGGCGGCGGTCCTCCTGCAGGCAACGGCCCGCACGCCGTCGGAGCTGATGCAGGACCCGGCGGTCAAGGCTGCGCTGGCCGCCGTTCGGAGCGGCGAGGCGCAGACGATCGCCGATCAGATCCGGTTCTGCGAGATCGCGGCGCCGCCGTTCAACGAAGAGCGCCGCGGCGCCGAGTTGAAAAAGACGTTCGAACAGATCGGTCTGCAGCACGTGCGCGTCGACAAGGCCGGCAACGTCCTGGGCGAGTATCCGGGCGCTGCGCCCCGTCCGCACCTCGTGCTGGCAGCCCACCTCGACACCGTGTTCCCCGATGGGACGAACGTCAAGGTTCGCCGCGACGGCGCGGTGCTCCACGGCCCGGGCATCGGCGATGACTGTCGCGGTCTGGCTGTGATCGTGGCGGTCGCGCGTGCGCTGATTCAGTCCCGCGTGCGAACGCCAGGCTCGATCACCTTCGTGGCCGACGTCGGTGAAGAGGGCCTCGGCGATCTCCGCGGCATGAAGCAGCTGTTCGACGACACGCTGAAGGATCAGGTCGATGCGTTCCTCACCGTCGACAGCATGGGGTTGAGCGTCGCGCACACGTTCGTCGGCAGCCACCGCTACCGCGTGACCTTCAAAGGACCGGGCGGTCACAGCTTTGGCGCCTTTGGTCTGGCGAACCCCGCCGGCGCCCTGGGCCGGGCCATTGCGAAGATCTCCGACCTGCAGGTCCCGAAGGATCCGAAAACGACTTTCAACGTCGGACGGATCGGCGGCGGCACCTCGATCAACGCGATTCCGTCCGAGGCCTGGATGGAAGTCGACTTGCGATCGGTGGATCGCGCGGCGCTCGAGGCGCTCGACACGAGCTTTCAACGCGCCGTCGACGCGGCGCTCCGGGAGGAAAACGAGCGCTGGGGGACGCCACGCATGCTCATCGTCACCAAGGAGCTCGTCGGCGATCGTCCGGCCGGTTCCGAGCCCGACACGGCGCCGATCGTCCGAACCGACGCGGAAGTGCTGCGGACGCTGGGATTGACCGGAACGACTGGCATCGGTTCGAGCGACGCCAATTACCCACTCAGCCTCGGTATCCCGTCGCTCGATATCGGCGGCGGCGGACGCGGTGCCGACGCCCACTCGCCGGCTGAGTCGTACGACACCACCGATTCCTGGCAAGGTCCCGAACGGGCATTGCTCCTGGCGATTGCGCTCGTGCAGAAGTAGGACACTCACATGCAACCACGAATCCGACACACCAAGACCCGTCTGCTCGCACTCGTCGTGATGGCGCTCGCCGTGGCGGCAGGGGCGCCGCGCGCGCAACCGCGCACGGTGCCGACGCCCTCGGACTTCCTGAAAATGAAGATCGGCGGCGACGGCGTGCTGGCGACGTACGAGGAAATCGTCGCGTATTTCCGTGCCGTCGCTCCGCTCTCGGATCGCGTCACCGTCGAGGATCTCGGTCCGACGACCATGGGGCATCCGATGATCAACGCGATCATCACCTCCCCTGAGAACATGAAGCGGTTGGAGTATTACCGCGATATCAACAACCGTCTCTACGATCCGCGCAAGACCAGCGAGGCTGACGCCAGGCGCCTGATTCCGGAAGCGAAGACCATCGTGGCGATCCAGATGAGCATCCACTCCACCGAGGTCGCGGCCACGCAGACCGCGATGGAGATGCTCTACAAGTTCGCCACCGATAACAGCGCCCAGACCAAGGCGGTCCTCGACAACACGATCATCCTGCTGATGCCGTCACACAACCCCGACGGGACGCAGATGGTCGGCGAGTGGAACCGGCGGACGCTCGGGACGCCGTACGAGGGCGGCAACGTTCCGTTCCTGTATCACAAGTACACCGGCCACGATGACAACCGCGACTGGTACATGTTCACGCAGAAAGAAAGCCGGATGACGGTGGAGAAGATCTGGAACCGCTGGCACCCGGAGATTAGTTATGACATGCACCAGATGGGCGCCAACGCCGCGCGCATCTTCATCCCGCCATATGTCGATCCCTGGGATCCGAACGTCAATCCGATCCTGATCGCCGAGATGAGTGCGCTCGGGTCGAACATGGCGGCGGAGCTGACGGGTCAGGGCAAAGAAGGGGTCGTCATCCACGGGATCTACGACGGATGGACGCCGGCGCGAGGCTACGTGAACTATCACGGCGGCCTCCGGTTCCTGACCGAGATGGCGAGCGCGCGGCTCGCGTCGCCAATTACGCTGCGCTTCGATCAGCTTGGTGTCGGCATCGGCTACGACGCCAAAGTGAAGTCGTGGAACTTCCCGCGGCCCTGGCTCGGCGGCACGTGGCGGCTGCGCGACATCATGGACTACGAGGAGGCGGCCGCCGATGCCCTGCTGGATCACGCCACGAAGTACCGGGAGCTGTGGCTGACGAATTTCTACCGCGTCAACCAGCAGGCGGTGGGTCGCAAGGACCCGCTGACGGGCAAGGACAAGCCATTTGCGATCGTTTTCCCGGCGGCGCAGAAAGATCCCGCCAGCACCTACAAGCTTCTCGAGACGCTGCAATTCGCAGACATCGAGATCCATCGCGCGAAGGCGCCGTTTACCGGCGACGGCAAGTCGTATCCCGTCGGGACGCACGTGATCCTGATGGCTCAGCCGTCCAGCTCGTTCGCGAAGACGCTGACCGAGATCCAGCACTATCCCGATTTGCGGCAGTATCCGGGCGGGCCACCGCAGCGCCCGTACGACGTGACGGCCTACACCATGCCGCTGCTGATGGGTGTCGACGTCCAGCAGATCCAGCAGCCGTTCCAGGCTGACCTCGACCTGCTGACGGCGCCGATTACGGCACCGTCCGGCGACGTCGCGGCACGCGCGAAGAAGGCGTACCTGTTCGCGCACGACAACGCGGGCATCCGCGCGACCACCAGACTGACGAAAGCGGGACTCAAGGTCGTCTGGACCCCCGATGCCGTCGTCGTTCCCGTCGAGGGGCAGCGCAATGTCCATGAAGCGGTCGCTGATGCCGCCAGGGAGTTGCCGCTCCACGTCAAGGCGATCGATACCGCCGTGCCGGCCGGACTGACGGTTCGCGCGCCGCGCGTTGGGATGTACAAGTCCTACGTCGCGTCGATGGACGAAGGGTGGACGCGGTGGATCTTCGAGCAGTGGGGCATCGACTACACCTCGCTCGAGAACAAGGATGTGAAGGCCGGCAATCTGCATGCGAAGTTCGACGCGATCGTCCTGCCACAGCAGAGCGCTCGATCGATCACGAACGGGTTTGCCTCCGGCACCATGCCGCCCGAATACGTCGGCGGCGTGGGACCCGATGGGGCCGACGCGCTGCGTGCGTTCGTGGAAGCCGGCGGGACGTTGATCGCGCTCGATTCGGCGTCGATGTGGCCGATCGAGACGTTCAAGCTGCCGGTGAAAAACGTCCTGCAGGGTCTGGCCGGCGGCGGCGAAGGCGGCGGGGGCGGCGGGGCGCTCGGTCCCAACTCCGCGGAGTTCTACGCCCCCGGATCGATCGTGCGGACGCGCGTCGATGTGACCAGCCCGATTGCGTATGGATCCGATCCGGAATCGATCGCGTGGTTCGAGCAGAGCCCCGCCTTCGACGTTTCCGGCAACGCACGATCGATCGTGACGTATCCAGCGTCGGGATCACCGCTCCTCAGTGGATGGCTGCTCGGAGCCGAGAAGCTGAACGGCAAATCGGCGGTCGTCGAAGTGCCGATGGGCAAAGGGCGCGTGATCCTGTTCGGCTTCCGGCCTCAATACCGCGCGCAGACCTGGGCGACCTTCAAGCTGTTGTTCAATTCGCTGTACTACGCGACGGTGGAGGCGCCGCAGACTTCAACTGCTCAAAGCGCGCGAGGTCGATAGCCCGCTGACGACCGGCGGCGCCACGCGCCATCGCAAGACGCACTAGAAACAGCGCGTGCGCACCGCCCACAAAGAGGAGCTCTTCGCGCGTGGGACCGACCAGCGTGGCCGGCAGGAGGTTGAACGCCCCGGCAATGGCGAAGAGGACGGTGAACAATGGATCCACGCGCGCGGCGCCGGCAGGCCGCCCGAAGCTCATCGCCACGTGCTCCCACGATGCCGATTCGGCGCCCGGGTGGCCGGCCTCGTGGAACACCTGCAGATATCGACCGATGCGCTCCACGCCGACGTGGAGCGCGAAGACCGCCTCAGATGTCGCCGCCAGCACGATCAGCGGAATCAGCGACTCCACGGGCGGCAACGACAGCGCGATGGTCGCCACCTCGAGGGTGGCCCAGCTGGCGAGCCCCACAACAAAGATCCAGATGCGCGCTGTGCCGCGCTGACCGATGGTGGCTCTCAAGGCCTTGTATTCAAGTTGTTCACGTCCTGTCACAGAACTGCTCTACTGCTCGCGACGTTTTCCACCGATAACCGTGAAAATCAAGGCTCGCGTGACTGTCGAGCATTGTGGCACAAAGGTTGGAAACAGCTCAGGCGTGGGGCTACCAGATATTGACCCGGTGACTCGGATAAACGCCTTGCAGTCTGTGAATTATCTGCTACACTTTTGGCGTTCGCGTTCGGTCGAAAACACCAGTTCCGGGGCAACCCAGGTGATTAGAAAACCAATTTACTGGATCGGTCCTCTTGCGTTTCTGAGTCTCGTCAGTATCGGCGTGTCGCCGGTCGCCGCTGCGGCTGCGTCGACGCCTGCCAAGCACAAACACTCGACGGTCTACTCACGAGAGCGGTCGCAGACGCGCAAGCAGAAGCTCGCGCGCGCGCGGGCAGCCGCGTTGACGCGCGAACTGGCCGATCCGGCGGTGCCGCGCTACAAGGTCGACGCGAGCGGCGACCTGGTGCCAGATCTGCGCGCCGCTGCGGCGATCATCTACAACCCCGAAACGAACGAAGTGCTCTGGGAAGAGAACGCGCAGAGCCAGCGGTCGATCGCCAGCATCACGAAGATGATGACGGCGACGGTGTTCCTCGAGAACAATCCCGACACTTCGCAGGTCGTGACCATCGAGCACGAGGATGTGTTCCAGGCCTCGACGACCCACCTGCACTCGAATGACAAAGTGTCGACCGACGATCTCCTCCACCTGCTGCTCATCGCGTCAGACAACGCGGCGGCGCGAGCCCTCGCGCGCGTCTCACCCTACGGCAGTGAGGGATTCATTCGCCGGATGAACGAGAAGGCGTCGGAACTCGGACTCGAGAACACGCATTACGCCGACCCCTCCGGGCTCATGTCGGAAAACGTGTCGTCGGCGTACGACATGGCGCGCCTGATCACGCACGTGTCGGGCGACGATCGGATCGCGTCGATCATGCGGATGCCGGAGTACACCGTCTACACGAAGAACTTCCGGCCGCACCCGATCACGTTCCACAGCACGAATCACCTGCTGGGCCGGCCGGGCGTTGACGTGCGTGCGGCCAAGACCGGCTTCATCTCCAAGGCTGGCTACTGCCTCGCGACGCTGCTGCGTCTGCCGGACGGCACCGATGGGCAGAGTGGGCAGGACGTCGCCGTCGTCGTTCTTGGCGCGCGATCGAACGCCGGCCGCTTCATGGAGACGCAGAACCTGTTCAACTGGCTGTCGACGCGAGCCTCGACGCTCCTCGCCGCCAAACCCCAACAGCAACAGTACTAGGTACTAACCCACGTAGCCGCGCTGCATCGCCGCCGCGTCGAGCGGCAGCGTCGCGATCGTGTCGACCGACACCATGACTGGCCGCGCGGCGTGGCGGGCGTCGTACGCCTTCAGATACCGCCGGCAGACGTCGCACGCATACACCCGGTAGCGTCCGTCGCGCGTCGCAAACGACGTGATGAGCGCCCGATCATCGTTGCCGCAGAACGGACACGTCAGCGGAGCGAACTGCCACTGCGCGACGCACCGCCCGCAGATCAGCCGCCTGTCGGCGCTCGGCGTGATGACCGCGAAGTCGGGCTCCCAGCCGCAGAACGGACAGTGTCCGTGGGCCCATGACTTCACGTCGACCCGA
>JBPYEE010000201.1:0-20897 GCA_051985095.1 Vicinamibacterales bacterium
TGGATCCGTCGCCAACCACTGAGCTTCGTGGCTACGCCTGATTTGCTGTCGGCCAGAAGACCGCCTCCCGATCGGTCGTCGCCTCGCCGCAGTTCAGCCCTCTTCGCAGCGAGATGATAGCAGAATCGTGCAGAAATTGCACGGAATCGAATTCATAGATGCAAAAAAGAACAACGATTTGAGATCATGACGCTGCGCCTGTGCACTAATGGCACGAATTTGTAGGCATATAGACGGGTGCGAGGCTCCGCGTATCGCGCGCGTCGGGCTGCGGGTTGGCGTGGAGAGGCGGGGCGGGCTTCAGCGAACGAGATCGACGATCGGACCGAGCGCGAGGGCCGGCAGGAAGCACAGTGCCCCGGTCAGGACAACCGATCCCAGTACGAGGGCACCGAAGGTGAGCGTGTCGGACGGCAGCGAGCCGACGGTGGCTGGGGTCCGCCGTTGGGCTGCAAATCGACCGGCGAGCAAAATCGCCAACGCCGCAAGTCCGAATCGACCGACGAGCATCGCGAGCGCCGTTGTCAGGTTGTAGAAGAGGGAATTGGCGGCGAGGCCCGCCATGGTCTGGCCGTTGTTGGTGATCGACGAGGCGTAGGCGAAGAGGATTTCAGTGAATCCGTGCGCGCCGACGTTAGTCACGAGCCCCGCCCGTCCGGGCGACGAGATCACAGCGCAGGCGGTCAGCGTCAGGACAACCATCGGCATCAGCACCGCATAGAGTGCGATGAGTCGCGCCTCGTCCGCGCGAATCGTTTTGCCGAGGTACTCAGGCGTGCGGCCGATCATCAGGCCGGCGATGATCACGCCGACAAGCGCGATCATCACCATACCGAACAAGCCGGATCCCAACCCGCCGAACACGATCTCGCCGAGCAGCAGGTTCAGCGTCAGGACCAAGACGCCTATCGGCTGATACGAATCGTGCATCGAGTTGTACGATCCCGTCGCGGCATTCGAGGTCACGACTGCGGTGAGCACCGAACTGCCGACGCCGAAGCGGACGTCTTTGCCCTCCATGTTCCCGCCCGCAACCTGATCGGCGATCGGCGGCGGAACGGCGCGTTCAGCGGAATCGCAGATCGTCAGCCCTGTCAGGAACAGAACGACCATCACTGCGAGCAACACGATTCCGGCTCGGGGTCGACCGACCATGTGGCCGAAGGTAATCGGCAGTGCCGCCGGCACGACTGCCATGGCGAGCAGGCCGACGAGATTCGTCAGCGCGGTCGGGTTCGCGTACGGATGTGCGCCGTTGGCGTTGAAGAATCCGCCGCCATTCGTCCCGAGGTTCTTGATGAACTCGAGGGCCGCGACCGGTCCCTGCGCAATCACCTGTCGAGCGCCTTCGAGTGTTCGCAGTTCCACGTAGGGGCCGAAGTTCAACGGGACCCCCTGCCAGACCAGGACGAGGCTGCCGGCGACCGACACCGGCAACAGCACCCATAAACAGCCGCGAATCCAGTCGACCCAGAAATTGCCGAGGGTCGACGATCGCTCGCGCGCCAACCCGCGCATGAACGCGATGCCCACCGCGAGGCCCGACGCACCTGCGAGGAAGTTCTGTGACGCGAGCCCGACAATCTGCGACACGTAGCGCAGTGTCGACTCGCCGGCGTATGCCTGCCAGGTCGTCGTCGTCGCAAAGCTGATCGCCGTATTCGCGGCCAGGTCGAGCGACATTGGCGTCGTGAGATAGCGCGCGGCCGGACCCCCGGGGAGCGCCGTCTGGAGCACCAGGAGGAGGAACAGCAAAGCCGTTCCGAGGACGCCTGCGAGGATGAAGCACGCGAGATAGGCAGACGGCGCCATCTCCTCGTCTGCCTTGATCCTGCAGATGCGATGGAGCGTCGATTCGATCGGACACAACCATCGGTCGACAGGTGTGGGCGCGCGGTCGAAGACACGGACGACATACAGCCCGACCGGACGCGCCGGGAGGAGCAAGGCACCGAGAAACAGGCCAGATTCAGCCCAGTGCACGGCGGCACTCTATTCTCGTCGACGACCGAACCTCAAGGCGTCACAGCTTTATCAGCAGCGCGAAGGTGACGCGGTTCTCGGAGTTGCGCAGGTCGGGCGTAAATCCCGGCACGAGTGACCCGGGCGGGCCGGTGTTGCCGCCGGGCGGTGTGACGCCACCTTCGCCGGCGAAGTAGGGGACGTTCGCGTGGCGGTGGACGAACTCCGCCCGGAACGTCACGAACTGGCTCGGCATGTAGTCGAAGGTCGTCTGCATGTCCCACGCTTTGTACGGGTCGCCCGGGTTTTCGGTGAAGTAGGGCGTGCCGGAGGCCGCGGTGGCGCCGTTGATCGGCGGGAGCAACACGAGATATCGGCCAGGGTTGTTGATCGCGCCGCCTCCGACGGTCAACGCGAACAGATCGCGATCGAACCAGACTCTCTGGTATGTCATGAACCCCAGGAAGAACTGCGAAGGTGTCTCGGCATTGCCTCCCGAGCAGACGACGCCCCCACCGTATTCGCAGCCGCCATCGAAGGTGAACGTCAGGGCAGCCTTGGTGAACAACCTGTCCGGGTTGTCGTAGTACTTCCACTGAAGGCTGTCGTCGGTATGGACCCGCTTGCGATCCGGAACGCCGAGCGTGTCTGTGCCCCAGTAATTGTTGAATACGAATGACCAATTCCCGTTTGGCCGCCACAATACCTGACCGCCGATGCCCGGCGCGTGGTTGAATTTCCCGTACGACTGCCAGCCATTGATCAACCACGGCTCAATCTTGAGCTTGTCGTTCGGGAAGATTTGCACGCGCATCCCGTTGAAGAACCACGGGGTATTGGAGGACACATACGAGGGCTGATAGGTCCAGTTGTCGAAATTGTAGTAGCTCCACAAACCGATGTAAGACATGAAGATGCCGGCCTCGGCGTTGATGCCATTCATCTTGTCGAAGTGATAGCCGCCGTACGCTTCCGAGATGTAGCGGTAGTCCGTGTCGAGTTCCCACTGGCCCCGCGCGGGGCTGGCATCGTTGCGCGGTGTCGTAAACGCGTACATGCCCAACTGCGTCATCAGCCGGCCAATCACGTTGTCGTAGTGAAAGTCGCCCCCGATGCCGAGTTGCGTCAGTTGAAATTCGCCGGACCGGAAGATCTCTGTCGAGCCGACAATCGTGTCGTCAATCGGCTTGTTGAAGCTGTAGGTGAAATTCGTGTCGACACGGAATTCTCCGGTAAAGACCTTCGAGTCGATCGGCGATTCCTTCGTTCGCGGATTGCCACTGAGCCAGGTGAAATCGGCGAAGGCGAAGGGTTCCGGCTTCTTCGGTGGTTCGGCCGGGGCCGGAGGTTGGGTGGTCGGGGCGACGTCCTGCCCATCCGGGTCCTGCGCATGGCCGAGCTTCGCGGGACCCAGGGCAAGAGCGGCGACGAGGACGATCAGCGTACGTTTCGAGGGCGTGTACATGCCCCCCACCGTAGCTGGGGGGAGATTAGGAAGTCCTTAGCAGTTCATCAGGGATTCGTCACGTCGGCGTCCACGTGAAATGCCGAGTCGTTGTGGAACATCGCGGATGTCCACCGATCACATCCACGAGCTCGATCTGGTCTGACGACGCTGATGCGCAGAGAGTGCGAAGCCCCGTATGACTTCGTGCACGTGAATGTGCAGGGCGCGCTAGGTGGCGCCTTCACCAACGGTGTCGCAGGCAAGATGTCTGCGGCGTCATCGTGCCAGAAGATCGCCCCAGAACGCCGCCAGTCGCATCACATCGATGACTCCCGCTGGTTGGTCCCGGTCCGCGTGTGAGATCAGATCGGTCAGCAGCAACCTCACCGCCACCACGTCGTGGAGCCGATCGGCCAGGTGCACCGACTCGATGGAGGGGATGACGTTGTCGTCTCGACCATGAAGCAGGTACACGGGTGCCACAGGCGCCGGGGATCTCGACGGCGACAACCCCGGTGCGTCTCCGTACGAGTTAATGTACGGTCGAAGCAGCGATCCCAGATGAACGACGTCGCGGTTGTTCACGTATCGGAGCAGCGTCCCCGACGGCGGGGGGAGCCGTGGGGCCAGCGCCCGTAGCGCCGCAAATTCGCGGTCGGCCTGGGGCTTGTCAATGCGATCGAGATACGACGCGCGGAGAAAGCGACGAACGGCATCGCTGAACGGCGCGAGCTGCGGTGACGGCACCAGGCGTTCCGCCACCGCGAGCAGGACAATCGCGACTCCGTAGTCGTGCGGCAGCCGCATGCCCGAGCGAGCCGTCCCGTCTGTCGCTGCGGAGCAGAAGTATTCCAGCACCCGGCGCAAGTCGTCATGTCCACCGAGCGAGAAGACATACAGGAGATGGTCGCGCAGCGACGGCCGTCCCGCGGCGACGACCGCCAGCCCGCCACTGAAGCTGATTCCCATCAGACCAATGCGCCCGGTCGGCGCGAGCCCGGAATCCGTCGCGAGCCACGACGCCGTGCGCTCAATCCGATCGGTCACGGTTGCCGTGACCATGAAGCTTGACAGCTGGACGATGTCCGGCGTCACGACGGTGACGGCGGATTCGGCGAGCCGGCGCGCGAGCGTCATCAGACGGGGTTCATCGATGCCGGCCGGATCCAGCCCGGAGACGAGCAGCACCGTCTGTCGGTGCGGGCCCGTCGGAGCGTATACGCGCAGCCGGACGGGCTCACCACCGATACGGGCCCAGACTACCCGCTCGCGAACGTGCACGGTGTCGAGATCGGCCACGAGACGAAGCGATCCCTGGAGCTCCGCTGCGCGAACGACCAACGCGAGCCCGTCAACATAACGGCGGGCGGTGATCGCTGCCACAAGGATCGTAGCAATCGCGAGACAAGCGAGAATCGAGCGTCGCACGTCTGCGAACCATCGTCGCAAGCCGAATGCCGACGCTTCCCCCCGCTGCGACGCGACACGTGCGTTCCGGAACGAGCGGCCGGCCGGCGGTGCGGGAACACGATTTGCTCAAACAGACATGTAGTTTCGTGGGCGAGCGCCGAGACGGACGACGCGGGCGGACGTCTCCATCGCGAAGGGACAAGCGGTTGTGCGCGCACGAACGTGGATCATTCCGTCGGTACTTCCAAGCATCCTCCTGCTGTCGTCCCCGACAGTCCCCGCTACTGATTCGACGACGGACATCCTGGCGCTGATCGAGAGGCATGACTCTGCCCTTGGGGTCGCGACCGACGCAGAGTGGGCGGAACTGCGAGAGCTCTACGAACCCGCCTACGCAGCGCTCTGGTTCGATTCGTCCGATCGGCTGACCGGGGACGGCCGCAACGCGGTTGCGGTGCTTGGTCACGCAGAAGATCAGGGTCTCGACCCGGCCGACTACGATCCCGACGTGGTCCGCGAGCTCGTGGCACTGCCGCCCGAATCGCACGTGCCGCCGTCAGAGATCGGCCGCGTCGATGTCGTCCTGAGCACGGCGATGCTGCGGTATCTGCGGCACCTGCGCATGGGGCGGATCGACCCACGAGCAATCGGATTTGAGCTGAGCGCTCCCCCCGATCGGCACGATTTCCCCGCCTTGCTTCGCGGCGCGATCGCCCATCATCGGATTCGCGAGGTTGCCGCGCAGATGGAGCCACCCCTGGCACAATACCGCGCGCTCCGCGCGATGCTCGTGAGGTACCGCTCCCTCGATGAGAACGCCGCGGTCGAATTGCCTTCAGCGCTGCCGAGGACCGTGCGGCCTGGAGACACCTATCGCGGAGGCGACGTCCTGGCCGCGGACCTCGTGGCATTCGGCGACCTTCCCCCGGACCGCCCGCGTCGTCCCGACATGCGATATGACAGCGTTCTCGTGAGCGGCGTGAAGCATTTTCAGCTGCGCCACGGCCTGAAGGCGGATGGCGTGCTCGACAAGCGCACGATGGATGCGCTCCGCGTTCCGCTGAGCTGGCGGATCACACAAATCGAGCTGGCGCTCGAACGGCTCCGGTGGCTGCCGCACTTCGATGACGGGCGCGTCATCGTGATCAACATTCCGATGTTTCGGCTCTGGGTCTGGGACTCGCTTCCTCTGAACAGTGCGCCACTGTTTGGAATGGACGTGATTGTCGGCCGGGCACTCAACACGCAAACCCCCGTGTTCGTCGGGGAGATGAGTGAAGTGATCTTCAGGCCATATTGGAACGTCCCGACCTCAATCGTGGAGCACGAGATCCTGCCGGCACTCGAGCGCGACTCCGATTACCTGCGCGAGCACAACATGGAGATCGTTCGCGGACAATCAGACACCGCCCGGTCAGTGGGCGTCACGGCTGAGACCGTGCGGCAGCTCAAGGCGGGAACCCTGCGGGTGCGACAGCGTCCCGGGCCCGAAAATTCTCTGGGGCTGATCAAGTTTGTCTTTCCGAACGACGACGACGTGTACATGCACGGCACGCCGGCGCAGGCGCTGTTTGCGCGAAACCGCCGCGACTTCAGCCACGGCTGCGTGCGCGTCCAGGACCCGGTCTCGCTGGCCGAGTGGGTGTTGACGGACAGCTCCCAGTGGAACCGAGACCGCATTACGGAGGCCACGGCCGGCAGCGAGACAGTCCATGTCGCGGTCCCGAGACCGACCCAGGTGATCTTGTTCTACACCACCGCCGCCGTGATGCCCGAAGACGGCACGATTCGATTTGCCGACGACATTTATGGGCACGACGTTCGGCTGCAGGAGGCCCTGGCCGCACGACGGCCCTGAATCGCTTCGCTTGCCCGTCGACGTCGGTCCGGGGCGTGCACGGGGTGGCGCAGGTTCGCGGGTGGGATCGTCAGCACTCCGGCAGCCCGGTGGCCCGGCTGGGATCGGAACACTTCCACACAGTCTCCTTCCGGCCATCATCGTCGGCTTCGGTCTCGAGGGGCCTCGGGACTGGACTTGGCGGAGTGATCATCATGGCGCCGTCGGACCGTTATTGGCCAGCGTGGCCTGGCGATCTGTGGCGGGGTAATCGCACGGAACAAACAGAAGGGCACACGGGACGCCGCATCGTTCACGTTGTCGTCACGCGCCGACGGGGGCGTCCTTATGTGGTGGCGGTGACTGGCGAGGTCGACTCCTGCCGCGCCGCGACTCGTTGCAGTCGGTCCAGCGCCCGCGCGAGTTGCGCGCACGCGTGATCCCCGAGCGTCGCGAGTCGCGGAGAGGCGCGTCGCCATTGCGGATCGGAGCACAGACCGCCGAACGGTTCGGCGACCACAATGGCGGTTTCGGTCTTTCCGACTTCGTAGACGGCGATCCGGGTCGGCAGCAGCGGGCCGGCGCTGAGATCCTCGAGCAGCGCGTCGAGCGTGGACTGGGCCGGCGCAACGTCCAGAAGAATGTACCGGAGAAAATCGTGGTGGAGCGTGCTGCTGAGAAATTCCCGCACGTCGCAGCGGCCGAGCAGGTGAAGCCCCTCGGTGCAGAGGGCCCGACCCGTTTCAGCCAGCGCGCGCTCGAACGGCAGATTCACGACGACTTGCCTCGCATCAGTGTCCATCGCAGCGTCCTCATGTGCACTCGGCGCGAGAATCTCTCAAAACGGTCGGTGCTCGATTCCGCCCGAGACAACCGCGATCCCAGGGCGCCGTCAAGCGCGCCGCGCATTCACGCGCACTGGCCCGCAAGGACGATGCCGCCAGAGGCACCGTGAGCGGTGCCGGAATGTTGTGATCGGCACCCGCCGTCGGAGGGGCATCACCGGCGCAGATTGTCGGCGCGCGATTCAAGCGGGCGACCGCCTGGCGATCCATCGGCAGGCGCGTCTTTTGCACGATTCCGCCTGCGACGCTTGCTGGAGGACCGTGGTAGGCAGGTCTTGCCGGCATCGCGTTTTCTGTCAGTCGGAGCGCGCGCTGTGCGGCGCTTTCGGGCGACGTTTACGTCGAAGATCGGTTCGCGGCGATGCCGTCGCTCACCGGGAGAAGACGATGATTGTTCGTGAAATTATGAGAGCGGACGTCGCGACCTGCGTGCCGTCGGATGACCTGGCGAAAGCCGCGAAGATCATGCACGAGCGCCGATGCGGCTTTCTTCCGGTCGTCACGGCGGACGGTGCCATTGCCGGCGTCCTGACCGATCGAGACGTCTGCCTGCACGCGGCCGACAAGTCCCAGTCGCTTGGACACCTCTCGGTCAGAGACACGATGTCCCATCGAGTATTCAGCTGTTTGCCCGAAGACGACGTGAAGGCAGCGATCGAAACGATGGCGGCGCACCACGTCCACCGCCTTCCGGTGATCGATGACGGGGGACATCTGAAGGGCGTCTTGTCGATTGATGATGTCATCGAGTCGCCTCGTCGCCGCGGAGCGCCAACTGCCCAGCAGATCCTGACGGCGCTCAAGGACATCAACACGCCGCGCGGGATTGAGACGGCGGTCGCGTAACGGTCCCCGGGCGCGGCGGCCTCAATGGCAGCGCGAATCACGGCTGACGGCGATACCGGCCGATCATCTCCGCGCGCGACAGGATGTGATCTCGCATCGCCTCATCGAGCTCCGCGCGCGAGCAGCCTGCCGGCAGGTCGAGCCGCCGGTCGAGCGCGAAGAGCCTGAAATAGTACCGATGCGCCCGACCGGCCGGCGGGCACGGTCCGCCGTACCCAATCTCACCGAAGTCGTTTCGCCCCTGTTGTGCGCCCGACGCGAGCGGGCCCCGGGGTGCGACCGCTTCCGGAAGCTGGCGTGCGGTCGGAGGAAGGTTGTACACGACCCAGTGGACCCAGGTGCCGCGCGGCGCGTCAGGATCGTCGACAACGAGCGCGAGGCTCTGCGTGCCCTCTGGCGGCGCCGTCCACGCGAGCGGCGGCGAAATGTTTGCCCCGTCGCACGTGAACTCGACCGGCACATCAGCATTCGGTGCGAACGCGGAGGTCTGCAATTGCATGGTGGAATATCTTCTTACGGGACGAAGATGAAATGATCGTCGACGACCGTACCGCGGAGCCCAACCGCCGTGTCGTCCGTCCCCATCGCATCAACCCGCAGATGCAACGGCATTGCCGAGCCATCGCCAATGCCGTGTCTCAGTCGAACGTCGCTGTCGCTTTTCCGGCGCCTGGTCGAGTAACGTCGCGTCCCATCCGAGACCGCGTTCCGAGCCACCGTCAGGATCGTGCGTATTGGACGAGCAGTGTGGGTCGCTGACGGCCGCAGGCTGGGGCGGCACCCCGCCACCGCCGGGAACGTTCATTCGACCACGATCAACGTGCTCTCGTCGGCGCCGGGGCCGGCGCGCTCGAGCAACCTCGCTGCCGTCGGCTCCCTGATTCCCGCGACGCTCGTTTCCGTTACCAGGACCTCAGGCCGACCGCGCGACGTGAACGGCAACCCGGCACCCTTCGCAACGTGGTCAGCGCACCAATCGCCGACCGCTCGCCCAGGCGTGAGGCCGTCGCAGTCGCTCGAGCGCGCCGAGCACCATGCGACGTCGCGATGGCGACGATAACGGTCCTCGCCCTCTCGGTTGCGACGCTGGTCCTCGCTGGTGTGATCTATCAAGCCGTGGGTCTGGCTCGCGACGCGCGTCGGTACCCACCGCCGGGTCAGCTCGTCCAGGTTGACGGCCACCGGCTGCACGTGCTGTGCCGAGGGCATGGGGCGCCGACGGTCGTTCTGGAATCAGCCATCGCCGGGTCGTCGTTGAGCTGGGCAGGCGTCCAGCCCGAGGTCGCGCGGTTCACCACTGTCTGCGCGTACGATCGCGCGGGGTTAGGCTGGAGTGAGGCGCCAGCGAGTCGGCGCACCGTCAGCCGTGTCGTGGACGATCTTCGCGCGGTGACCGATCGAACCGCGCGCGCCCAGCCCTGCGTGATCGTGGGCCACTCGTTCGGCGGACTGGTCTGTCTCGCGTACGCCGCGCGCTACCCGCAGGACGTGTGTGGCCTGGTGCTTATCGATCCACCCACCGAATGGCTGCATCCGGACCCTCAGCAGGCGTACCTCCTGCGCGGTGCCGCATTCCTGTCGCACGTCGGCGCCGCGCTGGCCCGCCTGGGCGTAGTGCGTGCGTGTCTCGCCTTGCTCACAGGTGGTGCACCGGCTGTACCACGCGAGTTCGTCAAGGCGTTCGGTCCGACGGCCGCCCGGACGCTCGAGCGGCTGGTGGGCGAAGTTCGAAAACTACCTCAGGATGTCCATCCGCTGGTCCAGGCGGTCTGGAGCCAGCCGAAGTGCTTTCGTGCCATGGCGGGCTATCTCGGTGTGTTCAAGGAGACGGCGGCCGCCCCGCCCGAGCTCGGCTCGGCACGCGAGGTCCCGGTACTCGTCATCTCGAGCGGCGATCAACCGCCCGATGTGATGGCGTCGCATCAGGCGCTCGCTCAGACATCGTTCCGCGGGAGACACATCGTGGCTGCGAAGAGCGGGCACTGGATCCAGTTTGATGAGCCGACGGTGGTCGTTGAGGCGATCCGCGATCTCGTCGACGCCGCGCGGCAGCCTGGCCGCCAGGGTGTGTCGGACGGGCGGTAACAGGTGCGCGCGCTCACAAACGACCGAGATTTCACTCGGCTATCTGGTGGCACGGCTCGTGCTGATCTACTTTGGAAAAACGACGAAGGAGAAGCAGAGCATGGCCCAGAGCAACATCGTATTGCGCAAGGTGGACACGGTTTTCGACGAGCTTCAGCAGCTGCACACGGCGATTAATCGGCGCGCCTACGACTTGTTCCGCAACCACGAGAACCTGTGGACCGAACCGCTCGCCGACTGGTTCGACGCCGAGCACCAGCTCATATGGAAACCGGCCATCGAATTGCGCCAGAAGGACTCACATTTTGAGGTGCTCGCGGCCACTCCAGGCGTGGAGGCGAAGGATCTCGACGTTGAAATCACTCCCGACGATGTCTTGATCAAGGCTGAGGTGCGCCACAAGCACATGGCGGAGGAAGGCGCCGTCAAGGTCTGCGAATTCGATAGCGGTAAGCTCTTTCGGTCGATCCACTTCCCGGAGAAGATCGACCCCGACAGCGTGACCGCTGAATATCGCAACGGCATGCTCCACTTGACGGCGAAGATCGCCAAACCGACAGTGACGAAGGTGGAAATCAGAGACGCTTCGTGACCGAGAGCCGCGGGCCCGTGTCATCTTCGACGCTGTCGGCCTGGGAGCACTTTGCCCACGGCGCCGACATCGGCGTGAGAGGCATCGGCCCGACAAAGGAGGCGGCGTTCGAGCAGGCGGCGCTGGCATTGACCGCCGCCATCACCGATCTGAACTCTGTTCGGTCGACCGTTGCTGTTCAGGTCACCTGTGAAGCGGCGGCCGACGACGTGTTGTTCGTCGACTGGCTCAATGCGCTGATCTACGAGATGGCAACCCGGCGCATGTTGTTCGGCGCCTTTTCGGTCACGATCGACGGGTCCGGCCTGCGCGCGAGCGCGCAGGGCGAATCCGTTGACCGCATCCGTCACGAACCGGCCGTCGAGATCAAGGGCGCGACCTACACGACCTTGCGTGTCGAACGTCTCACCGATGGTCGCTGGCTCGCTCAGTGCGTCGTGGACGTCTGAGACCGGACGAAGGGACCGCTCCGTGAATCTGTCGCTGCTTCGGCGCAAGTCAGAGGTCGAATGGTGGATCGAGCCGCACGGCGCGATGCGCGTCCCCGGGATCATCTACGGCAGCAGGCCCTTGGTGCAGGACATGGATGAGAAGGTGTACGAGCAGGTCGTGAATGTCGCCACCCTGCCCGGCATCGAGCGCGCGTCGTTTGCGATGCCCG
Organism: Vicinamibacterales bacterium; assembly: GCA_051985095.1. Taxonomy (GTDB): domain Bacteria; phylum Acidobacteriota; class Vicinamibacteria; order Vicinamibacterales; family CAVVIG01; genus Gp6-AA45. Next base: position 11,686 of record JBPYEE010000201.1, read on the forward strand.
ATGCGCACTGGGGCTACGGATTCCCGATCGGTGGCGTGGCCGCGTGCGACGCCAGGCGCGGCGGCGTTGTCTCGGCGGGGGGCGTCGGATTCGACATTTCGTGCGGCGTGCGTCTGCTGCACACGGGACTCCAGCGTGATCAGCTCGAGCCGCTGAAGCCGCGGATTGCCGACGAGCTGTCGCGCACGGTCCCGGCGGGCGTGGGCAGTGTCGGCCGGCTGCACCTCGACTCGGACGCCATGGACGCGATGCTCACCGGCGGGGCGCGATGGGCCGTCGATGAGGGTTATGGCACGGCAGCGGATTTGGAACGGATCGAAGAGCGCGGGTGTATGGCCGGGGCGCTCGCCGGTGCCGTCTCGGGCCGCGCGAAGGAGCGGCAGCGCGACGAGATGGGGACGCTCGGGTCAGGTAATCACTACCTCGAAGTCCAGCGCGTGGCCGCCATCTACGATCGGGACATCGCCCGCGCATTTACGCTTCGCGAGGACGACATCGTCGTCAGCATCCACTGCGGGTCTCGCGGTCTGGGCCATCAGATTGGAACCGAGTTTCTGAAGCGCATGGCGACGGCGGCCGCCGACTATGGCATCGCGCTGCCGGACCGCGAATTGGCGTGCGTGCCAATCGACTCGCCCCTGGGTGATGCGTACCTGGGAGCGATGCGCGCTGCGATCAACTGCGCGCTTGCGAACCGCCAGATCGTCACGCATCTGGTCCGACGCGCGTTCGCCACGGCCGCGCCCGGCGCCGACCTCAAGCTGCTGTACGACGTTTCACACAATACCTGCAAAGTCGAGTCGCATCAGATCGACGGCGAAACGAAACGCCTGTTCGTCCATCGCAAGGGGGCCACGCGCGCGCTCGCGCCTGGTCACCCGGACCTGCCGGCGGCGTTCGCGTCGACCGGTCAGCCGGTCCTCATCGGCGGCACGATGGGCACCGCGTCCTACGTCCTGGTCGGTGCGCCGACAGGTGAACACCGATCCTTTGGGTCGTCGTGCCACGGCGCAGGACGGCGGATGAGCCGCCACGCGGCCGTCCGGCAGTGGCACGGCCGGCAGGTGATCGCCGAGCTCGCCGATCGCGGTATCCTCATCCGGAGTCCATCGCCTCGGGGTGTCGCGGAGGAAGCACCGGGTGCCTACAAGGACGTCACCGCCGTCGTGGACGCAGCCGATGAAGCGGGGCTTTCGCGAAAGGTCGCGCGCCTCGAGCCGATCGTGTGCGTGAAGGGATGATGGCCGCGATGTGGATCCTGGCGGTCATCGGCGTGGCCGTCGTCGCGCTGGCACATACGGCGCCGGCACCCTTCGTGCTCGACGCCATCGCCGGACGCCGCGCCGTGTGGCATATGCCGCGCGGCGATCCCCCCACCGTCTATCTCACGTATGACGACGGGCCGAATCCCACGACGACACCGGCCCTGCTGCAGCTGCTCGCGGACGAGCGGGTCCTCGCGACCTTCTTCCTCATCGACCGCCACGTCACCGAAGAAACCGCGGCGATTGTCACGCGCATGTTCGCCGATGGCCACGCGGTCGCGCTGCATTCGGGGACCCGGAAATACCTGCTGATGGCCCCGCGTGACCTCGGGCGCACGCTGATGGCAGCTGCCGATCGGATACAGGCGCTGGCCGGGTCGCGGCCATGCCGCGCGTTCCGGCCGCATGGCGGCTGGCGCAGCGGATCAATGTACGCGGGATTGCGTCAAATTGACTTCTCGTTGATCGGCTGGGGCTGGATGCTGTGGGACGTCGATTGGTTCCGGCGCCGCACCGCGGATCGTACGGTGGCACGCATCGTCGGCCGTGTCGGGCCGGGGGATATCGTGGTCATGCACGACGGCGACGAGTCGCACCCGCGCGACCCGCAGCCGCAAACCGTGGAAGCGACCTCACGGATCATTACGGCGCTTCGGTCACGGGGTTTTGGTTTCGCAACCGTGTGTCAGAACGGAGGGTGAGTCATGCCGCCAGCATCTTCCACACGCTTCACTCTCGGATCGACGGTGTGGGTCATGATCATCGCCGTGCTATTGGTCCTCCTCGCCGCGATGGTCCTGTATCTCAGGTGATCGTGGCCCTCGGATGGCAGACCCGTCACACACAGGGCACCGTACATCGGTTCGCATCGTTCGTCAGCTGCAGTGAATACGTCGCGGGTTTCACCGATGGATCGCTCGGGACCACTGTGATCGATAGCGTGCCGCCGATCGTCGTACCCAGGAAATGGGCTGGTGGCGCCGGGTTGACGCTGGTCGGTCCTACTTCGACCCGATAGGTGCCGTCGATCGTGAACGTCCCGTCGCTGCCGATGGTCGGCCGCGGGAATTGTCCATGGCCGCAGCCGATCACCAGATCGCAGCCGGCTTCGGCGACCGACAGGCAGGCACCGGTAGCCGCCCATCGGCCTACGGCCAGCATCGCCGCTGGTGCGCCGGGCGTCGAGCCGCAACCCGCCGTCACCGTGCAGAGGACGCCCGCGGCGAGCCCGGCGCACAAGCATCCGATCGAGAAGGAGCTCGATACCGTGGTGCCCTCCGAATCGACGTGTCGCGGGGCCGACCCGGGGCGAGCGTCGCGATATTTGTCACGCCACATATGAGTCGATCTTGTACCTCAGTCCTTGTTGTCGCGGCATCTGGCGTCCCTGAGACGCGCCGGCCGGGTCGAGGCGCGGAAGGACGGGGTGTGGTCCACGACCCGGGTCGCCGTCAGCTGAGACGGAGTGACCGGCACCCGGATCGAGGCCGTCTACCACCGGAGGCGGTGCCGTCACACCGCCGAGCGCCGTCATTCGAGCGGAATCCACGACTGCGCGCGCGGCCAGGCGCAGGTCAGAACTGCACGATGTAGCCGATGCTCGTGCAGGGTGTGACCCTGCAGTCGCCAATGAGCGAGCGCAACCGCGCCTCGCTGAAATGCTCCGAGCGAAGGCCGCCGGCTGTCATCAGCCATTCCTCCGATTCCTCGACGACCGGGTGGCCGAAGCGGCGGTACCATTCGCGGCGCGCGGGAATCGAGGATTGAGCGAACACCGAGAGGAGTCGCGTGGACGGCCGGGGTGCGCATCGCCGCATTTCAGCAAGGACCGCTTCCTTCGAACTCATCGTGCCCCACGTGTTTGTCAGGCACGTGGCCAAATCAAACGAGGCCCGGAGGGGAAGTCGGCTGGCGTCGCCGGCCACGAAGTGCAGGTGGCCGTCTCCGGCCCGCTGCCGGGCTGCGACGAGATACGCTCGCTCATAATCGATGCCTGCACCCAGACGCACTCGGTCGGCGAACAGGGCGAGGTGTCGTCCAGTTCCGCATCCCACGTCGAGCCACGACGTTCGCTCGGTGACGAGGTGGCCGAGCAGATCGAATTCCGCCTGCAGAAACGCACGAATTTCGGACGGCTGCGTCGCCGGATCGAGTGCCCGCGTCAGCAAGCCGCTGGCGTACACTTCGTCGTTGGATACGTTCGGCCCGGACACCATTTAGCACTTCCCTCGAGCGGCACGGAATGCGGGACGGATCGACGCGGCACTCGCGACGCACCTCGGAGCGCGAAACTGCTCCGAGCGGTCGCCCGGCGGTATTCTCTGCGGCGTCGACCCATTCGATGTGACACGTGACGGCGCTCAGGTTGACTTTACCCTCAATCCGGCGTATCCGCTTGTGGGATGTTGACGATGGACGCGAGGCCGACTGTTCGCATCGGCGCCGTTGTGTTTCATTGCCGTGAGTTCACGCGCATGGTCGAATTCTGGCAGGCGGCGCTGCACTACGTTCCCAGAGAGCCGGCCAGCGATGGCTGGATGGTCCTGACCGATCCGGCCGGGCATGGACCGAACGTGTCGTTTCAAGCGCGTGATCGAAAGGCCCCGGCCCGGAGTTGGCTGCACCTGGACCTGTACGCCGTCAATCAGGAGAGCGAGGTGGCCCGGCTGATCGCGCTTGGCGCACGGCGCTACCCGTGGCGATCCCGGCCCGACGCCGATTTCGTCGTGTTGGAAGACCCAGAGGGCAATCTGTTCTGCATTGTTCAAAAGCCCTAAGTCGACCGAGGAGGCGATGATGCAGCCGGTCGCCGCATGCGGACTGCGTGCGCATTCGGGATGGGCCGTCCTCGTCGTCGTCGCCGCATCGCGCGGCACGCCGACGCTGCTTGATCGGCGCCGCCTTGCGCTGGCAGACGAACTGCCAGCGCAGCCGTACCATCAGGCGGCGAGGTTGCAGGACGCGCAGGCCGCCGCCCGATTCGTCGAGGCCGCCAGAGCCGACATCGGTCGGCGAGCAGACCGAGCCATCGCCAGCACGGTCGCAGACGCGGCCCGCGCCGGCTACGCGCTGCGGCATGCGGCGTTGCTCACCAGCCAAGCGCGGCCTCTCCCTCTGCTCGAGGCGATTTTGCGGTCGCATCCACTGCTGCACACCGCCGAGGGTGAGCTGTTCCGGCAAGCCCTCGCAAATGCCTGTGAACAGTCCGGGCTCCAGCTGTTTCGTTGCCGCGAGCGGGACGTGTATGAGCAGAGCGGCCGAGGCATTGGCGTCGAACCCGCGGCCTTGCGTCGACATGTGACGGCAATCGGGCGAACCGCCGGTCCGCCGTGGACTGCCGATCACAAGATGGCGTTCGTGGCTGCGTGGGCTCTCCTGGCACCCGCCGGCACGGTGTCCTGAAACGTTACCTTCCGTTCAACGGAAGTACACATCGCTGCAACACCGGAACGGTTAAATGACCGCCTCCCTCGGGGCGACGGTGTTGTCAGCCTGCGCGGCACCACGACTGCCTCGGCTTTGCGCGCGCCATTCGCGGTGGCCTGCGTCTTGGACATGACACCCATGACACATCACATCGTCCGCTTTCGAACCGCCACAGTAATCGTCTCGCTCGCGCTGCTGCTGGTCGGCCACGCCGTCCCGGCGGCCGCGCAGGCGAAGACAGGCTCGATTACCGGGGCCGTCACCGACGCCACGGGAGCCGTCCTGAAAGGGGCGCAAATCTCGCTCCAGCCGCAACCGGTCAACGTAGTGTCAAACGACCAGGGTCGGTACGTCATCAACGACCTGACTCCAGGACAGTATCGTCTGACGATCAGTTACGTTGGCTTCACGACGTTCGCGGGCGCCGCGGAAGTCGTCGCCGGCCAGACGGCCACCGTCGACGCGACGCTTGGCGTCCAGGCGGAAACCGACACCGTCCTCGTGACGGCCCCACGCGCAACGGGCGAAGCGGAAGCCGTCAACATCGAGCGCACGGCCGACAACGTCGTACAGGCGCTGGCTTCAGAGGTGATCCGCAGTCTGCCGAACGCGAACATGGCGGACGCCCTGGGTCGGCTGCCAAGCGTGACCCTCGAGCGCGACGAAGGCGAGGGGAAGTACGTGCAGGTGCGGGGCACCGAGCCGCGGTTGACCAACGCCACCGTCGATGGCGTGAACCTCCCGTCCCCCGAGCCGGGCGTGCGGCAGATTAAGTTCGATGCCATTCCCGCCGACCTCGTGGAGCGCGTCGAAATCAACAAGACGCTGCTGGCGAACATGGACGGGGACGGGATCGGCGGATCGGTCGACCTCATCACGAAGACCGCCTCCAACCTGCGCGCGATGTCATTCAACAGCATGGCCGGGTATACCCCCATCATCAACGGGCGCGGTCTCACGGAAAATACCGCCACGATTGGTGGACGTTTCGGCGCGAACAAACAGTTCGGGTTGATGATTGGCGGCTCCTATGACTGGAATGGCCGCGGCATCGACGACATCGAGCCGGTGCCCGATGTGGCAACGCTGCCGAACGGGAAGACGACGGCCTGGAACGACGGGACGGACATTCGTGAGTACCAGTACTTCCGATCGCGGTGGGGCACCGCGGGCAGCGCGGATGCGAAGGTCGCACAAAACTCCGATATCACGCTGCGATGGCTCTACGCGGACTTCAAGAATTATGGAGACCGGTGGGCGTACACGTTGGTGGACAACACCCAAGGGATCCAACTGCTCAATCCGGGCAATGTTGGCTGTCCGACCAATGACGCGGGAACGACCATTGGTGGGTGTACGGGCACGCCGTCCTTCAACGCGCAGCTCAGGAATCCGGATATCGGTATCGGGAGTCTCGTTTTGGGCGGCAAGCACGTTCTCTCGGCGGCGCTGATCGACTGGAATCTGTCCGCCGGGCACTCATCGTACGGCAACTCGCCCTATTCGACGGCGGTCTTCAATTCGACGCTGGACACGAGCGGCTGCCAGTACGAGCCGGTTGCCACGACCAATGCCTACCTCCCGCAGTGGTCGAGCGCGTGCTACGCAGAGGCCTACAAGCCGTCGAACATGGTCCTGGGCGACATCAACCGGGACCTGGGCGCTGCCGCCCAGACCAATCTCCAGGCCGCCGCGAACGCGACCAAGATCTATCATGCGGGGTCGAAGTCAGCCACCATCGAAGTCGGCGGGAAGTACCGGCACGAACGCAAGGTTTCGAGCACTTACGTGACCACGTTCGTGCCGAACGGCACGATCCCGCTGACGACGTTTCCAAACGCCCTCGTCAATACTCGCTATTACAACGGGGGCGAATACCCCCTGGGCTACAACGGGAGCTACGAAGACGCAATCGCGTATGCGAACGCGAACCCGGGCGCGTTTACGTCGAGCAGCACCGCTGGACGGGACCCGTCGGACTTTACGCTGGTCGAACAGGTTGGGGCCGGTTACGTGATGAACACGATCGATCTCTCCAATAGCCTGCGCTTCATTGCCGGTCTGCGCGTCGAGCAAACGAGCGACTCGGTCGACAACTTTTCGATCGGCAAGGTCGCCTGCCTGCCACCGCTGCAGGGAACCTGCACGACCATCGGGCCGAACACCTTCTCCGGTTCGTACACAACCGTTCTGCCGAGCGCGTCATTGACCTACGGCGTCGGTTCGAACAACGCCGTTCGGTTCGTGTACGCACGCGGTCTCTCACGGCCCGATCCGCAGAACATCGCACAGGCCTTGCGCTGGTCGGTGGCGGGAAACGGCGCCAATCGGTACTCGGTGAGCCTGGGCAACGCAAACCTCCGAGCCGAGACCGGTGATGACCTCGACGTGCTGTTCGATCACTATCTCAACTCGTTCGGGAGTATGTCGGTGGGATACTTCTACAAGTCCCTGCGGAACCCCATCATTTCGCAGACGTTTACGCTGGATAACTACCAACCGGTCGGCGGCCCGCTTGGCAACTACCTCGCCACGCAGCCGGTAAACGCCGGATCTGCCTGGATCAGCGGCCTCGAACTGTCGTACCTGCAGCACTTCTCATCGTTGCCGCGGCTGTTTGCGGGACTGGGGCTGTCGGCCAACTACGGGTACACCGCATCGAAGACGACCGCCATCCCGGGGCGATCCGACAATCCGAACCTGCTGCGGACTTCGCCCAATGCATTCAACATCAGCCCGACCTACGATCACGGGCCGTTCTCGGTTCGCGTCGGGCTCTCCTACAATGAGGCCAGCATCTACAGCTACCAGTACGCGGATGGCACGCCAGGCGGCGTCACCGGGCCGCTGAGCGATATCTATTTCTATTCCCATTTCCAGGTCGACGCGCAGGGAACCATTCAGGTCGCGCGGGGCCTGAACGTCGTGATTGCCTGTTTGAACCTCAATAACGAAGTCTTCGGGTTCTATCAGGGCAGCCCGCAGTACATGATTCAGCGCGAGTACTATCAGCCGACGGTCGAAGTCGGGCTTCGATGGTCGCCGAAGTGGTGAGGTAACGCCTGCATTGGCGGGGGCGTTGTCTCAGCCGCCCAGGGTCGCCGGCAACGCCTCCAGGAACGCGCGGACCGGCGCGATCTGGCTGGTCTCCGAGATGAACTCGAATGCGGTTGCACTGATCGTGCGTTTGCGCGCCTCACCCGTGGTGGTGATGACCGCGTGCAGCACCGGGCATTCATCGATCAGCGCCAGCAGCGCCGCCCAGGCCGGAATGTCGAGCAGCGCGATGACGTCCAGCGCATCGCGCGCTCGCCACGGTGCGCCATCCTGCGAGTGCCTCCTCAGCTGGCGACGAAGAACGTCGAGTCCCGTCTGAAGCGCGTGGTCCTGGCATCGGACGCGCGTCAGGACGTCGATGAGCCGCTCGGCGGTGAACAGACAGACGTGCTGGTGAACGAACGCCCACCCGGCCTGGAATACATTGACGAGATCGTGATCGACGAGAAAGTCGTCGGGCAGCGGGGTCAGCGGCCAGGTCTCCAGACCAAGATTGCACACGGCGGTGGCGGCCTCTGACGCCTCCTGGAGCGTAAATGGGCGGCCCTGGATCGAGCAGCCCGCCATCAGCGTATTTGCCAGGAACCCGAGCTCCTGACCTCTGATCAAGGCCGCGGCGGGGTCGCAATCATGGACGAACCGCATCTGCGCCTGGATTCGCGCGAGTCGCGTGTCGCCGGCCGATCCGTTGAGCAGCGCTCGAGGCAGTGGTGGTATGACGCCGGCCTCCCGGAGTGCGTCGACGACGGTGGCGACGTCATCTGCGCGCCCCGGGGAGGACGCCGCGGGATCCAACGACCTGGGCACGTCGCTCGACTCGCCGTTTACGGTCGCGGCGGTCGGGGGCGTCCCGTGATCGGATCGGAAGTACGCGCGCGCCACCGGGTTTTCGACGCGCGACGTTGCGTGCGGGTCGAGCCGACGCTGCCGCGACATCTGCAAAAACGCGCGAGCCTCTGCGGGCGTCACAAAACCCTGGCGCTCGCGGCGTTGTTCACGATCGAACGACACGTCGAACATCGCCTGCTGTCGGTCGGTGAGCAGGTCGTCGAGGCCATCGACCTCGGGCGCGGAATTCGACAGACGCCGGCAGCCACGCATGATGCGGTGGAACCGGTCGTGATGGTCCGCATCGAGCGCGATCAGAGCCGCCACAATCGCGTTCCACGAACCGATGCGCCTGGCCTTGACGCGATAGCCGCCAATCTCGCACGTCGGCGTCTCGTCGGGGACGCCAACCCCGTCGACTGGTGCGTCGTCGTCGCCGGCAAGCGGCAGCGCGGCGCCATCGAAGACTCGCACGTGCTGCGCAAGCGCCGTACTGACGAGATCGACGTCGACCTTGGCGAGGAGTTGGCCGGCGGCCGCCACATCGAGGTCCGCCAGCACTTCGAGCCAGACGCCGAAGCGATCCGAGTCGAGCTGTTCATCGGCACCGGGCTGCCCGGCGCGCCACAGGTCGAG
>JBPYEE010000202.1:0-4442 GCA_051985095.1 Vicinamibacterales bacterium
GCTAAACCTTTGGTGTCCGCGCACCTGCCGATTGCCTCGATCATCCGTCCGCTACTCCGGGCGCCTCGGCCGCTTGAGGGAAGCCATAGCCTTAATCCGCGGCGTCGCGTTTTGTAGCGGCAGGACATCGTTGATGCCGGTCGAGACGTGTTGTGCTGAAGCTACGTTGCATCCGGCGCGCGCCAAAATGGTTGACCGCCCGCGTGCCATCCGGTCCGCTCTTGGTTCGACCAGCAGCTACAGCCTCGCGACCATCCGGTGTCTACCCGGAGGGTCTTGTGCTAGTCACGACCAACCAGAACGCCGTCCGACCTTGGGACCGGCCGCCCCGCGTTGATCACCTCGCCACGTCGAAATCGCCAATGCTTTACGAGCGCGCGGCATGATGTCGGTTCGGCAGCGCCACTGGACACGAGTTGGCGGCTCAGACCGAGAAGCGTGGACGAGATAGACGAAACCCGCTCACCTGAACCGATAGCTCGTGCCCTCGACTTGAGACAGGAGATCGGCGGGAGCGTCGGTCGCGATTGCCCGGCCCTCGATGGCGGGGGAGACCGGGGAATGCGTGGCAAGGTACTCGATCAACACCTGGTGCACGGTCACGTCGTAGCGGCGCGGGTCGCCGACGTTGACGATGCGGCAGACCGTGTTGTTCGGGTCCCCCTCGCGCTCGCACCCAACAACGGTGTACCGGCGTGTAGGTACAAGCGGCTCGCCCTGCACCTTCACCTCCCGGACGCGGCTCCCTGGGGCGTTAGCGATCGTGAACTTCACGAAGAGACCCTTATATCTCACGAACCATCCGCCGAACCGCTTGGTCGCGTCCTTGGCAAACGCGTTCTCCAACTCGCTTTCCAGCCAATCGAGGATCTGCTGGCCTGAGACGACGCCTTCCTTGATCGCGGACTCCACCGGCAGCATGCTCCAGAGGTATTCCCGCGTGATGCTGGCCGCGCCGCCCGGCGGCGGCACGAGCGGCGGACCGAAGCGGAACCCGTTCGAGACGACGAAGTCTTTCTTGAACTTCCACATCAACGCATCGGTGATCAGATTGTCCATCGGCGTCTCGATCACGTAGTACCTCAGCAGCGGCGTGCGAGTGGTGCCGATCACTTGGCTGATTTCCTTGCGGTACGGCTCTCGTGCGGCGCCAACCAGCATCTTCATGCGCGGGTCTTCGCCGTACTGCTCCGGATCAACGTCGAGGAGTTCGTAGGTCTGTTCTCTGATCGCCCCCGCTTCGACAACCAGATCGAGCTTGCCGACAAACGATCCGAACGCGCCAGGTTCGGTGACCTTGCAGAACACGCCTGCGATTGGTTCGCGGATGCGTTCGTGCGTGTCGCCTCCGAGGATGTAATCGACGCCCTTCGCATACGGCTGATTGGCCAGATTCAGCTGCTGCGCCAGCCCCATGTGCGAGAGCACGAAGACCACGTGACAGCCTTTCTCGCGGCGAAGGGTGTGCACGTACCGGGCAAGATCGGTTTCAGGGCGGCTAAACCGGATCCCGCGCGAGTACGCAGGCGACTGCCGAATCGGCGTGAGCGGATCGTTGTAGCCGATAAAGCCGATCCGAGCCCCGCCGAGCGTGAAGACCTGAAAGGGAGGAAACAGCAGAGCGCCGTCTGGTGAGTCAGCATGAAACATGTTCGCGCAGACCTTCGCTGCGCTATACATGCTCATGTTCTTGATCAGCATGTCCTTGCCGTACACGACTTCCCAGTTGCCGGGCAGGACAAGGTCGTAGCGAATCTCGTTGATGAGGGGAACGATGGCCTGACCCTTCGACAGCGCCGCAACGGCGCTGCCCTGAAAACAGTCGCCGCCATCGACAACGAGCGTGCCCTGCGGATTTTGCTGCCGCAGTGCGTCGATCATCCGGCGCAGGGTCGCAAATCCGCCGCGCCGCTTGAACACGGGGCGACCGCCCTCATAGAAGAATTCGTCGTGAGGATCGAGCTGCGCATGGATGTCGGAGGTGTGCAGAATCGTCACGTGCTGCGCACGTCCGCGCCGGCATGACGCGAGCGCCGACCCAGCCACGAGGGCCGTCGCACTCGCCTGCTTCAGAAAATCACGCCGTGTGCGTGCCAACGCTCCGACCCTCATTCGCGCCGATCATCTTCGATCGTGATTCGGGCCTCGGTCAGTCCACCAGAGTCCCGTTGTCCGCGACGTCTATGCCTGACGGCGGACCGGCCGCGATGCGGATATACCGTCGCGGCGCCGCTCTGTTTCCAGTTTACCGGCGTCGACACCTGGCCTGTGCGAAAACGCCGCCGACGTCGGATCAGGTAGCGGGTCGCCGATCAATTGTCTTCGGCACCCGCTCGCCACTTTACGATTTCAGCGCGAGCGACAGGGGCTGTGACCGCGGAAATCAACGCTCGGTTCGCTCTCGGCGACGCCTCTGGCCCTCTAGTGTCCCACCTCGCGATCGAGAGGATTCCGGCCATTTTGGGCGCGCCGGCTGATGTGAATCGAGCGCTGCGCATCCAGTTTGCGGCGTCTTCCTGTCAAAACACCGCGTCGGCAACCGTCGCAGTGAATAGATTCCGCGCGTCACTCGAAGATCTGAAATTCCCCGATCGCGTCTGCCCGGCGCCGCCGTCGAAAGGCGCGGACGCGACACGTCGGACGACAGGCGAGTTGGCCCGGCCGCCGCGGCTCGACTGGCAGTCCACATCCCGCACAAAGCGGCCTGCGGTAGCGTCCTGTAACGCCGCAACGCCACGATCGGCATCCGAGCCGATCGCGTGATCGTTCTGATCAGGCTCGCGCGCTGTGGCGCCTTATGTGGCCATCAGCCGGCCCTCCGTCGCCACCAGGCGCCCTGGGACACGAAGCCCGTCGTCGCGGTTCGACGTGGGCTTCATCTCGGCCGCGCGTATGCTCGGGCATCTGCACGGCGGGCGCGCCGACGGAACCTGCGAGCGGTGGCTCCTCGTCGGCCCCAGGTCTGGACAACGAACTCATCGCCTCGACGACAACGGTGACCGGAACAGGTCCGAATGTCGCGAGCTCCTCGGCGGCCTGCTCGAGTTCTACTACCGGCAGGCCGCGTAGCTCGATCGATCGAGTTCTGCACACGACGGCGACACGGTCGGTAGTTCACTTCCGAGGTCTTGAAACGTTCAAGACGATCGAACAGGACAGCGCAAGGAAGGTCGTGGAACTCACGATCGGTCGAAGCGTGCCAGATCTCTCCGAATTCGAGTCTCGAGTGAAGGCGATTGGCGGCCCTGAACCCTCACGTATCATCTGGCCGTGAATGGTGTGCAGGTCAGTCGATCGGCCGCCGGCTCGATCGGGTCGAGCCAGTTTCACCTGCGCGTGTGTCACCCCGATGTCTCCCCGGGCTTTGAAAAGTGGTCGGGGCGACTGGATTCGACGGCGCTGCGATATTCACAGCTCTCGTTCCGCAAGGCGTCGGAACTCGTCAGGGACGGAGCGCCCACCCCGCGGTGCCGACGCATAATCCACCGCTTGTGTCCCGAAGCGCTTGCGGATCGCATCGACGGCCCGGTCTGCGCGCGATCGCGCCACGCCTTTCTTTGTGCCAGGGCGGCGTCCTTCGTCGGCACGCTCAAGCGGCAGTTCCAGTTGCACGATCGCATGCGCTTCGAGATTTGAGACGGAGATCGCCAGCAGCGAGATCGTCTTCTCGTCGGGGTGATCCGCAAGGGCGCCGCGCACCAAGTCCTCGGCAATCTCGGCGAGAGCCCTCGTTGCAGAAACCGGTGCTGACAGCGTGAGTGAGCGCGTGACCGAGCGCAAATCGGCGAAGCGCACGCGGACCGTGATAGTACGGCCAGCCAGGGATTTGGCGCGTAGCCGCGGGCCGACGCGGTCGGCGAGAAGATGGAGCGTCGGTTTGAAGACGCGCTCGGTCGCAGGCCGTCGTCCGAGGGCCGATTGTGCGCCGGCAGAACGCGCGCGGCGGCGCGTCTGGATTTGCCGCGGATCGCGGTTCCACGCGAGTGCGGTCAACTTTCTTCCCGCCGCGTGCCCAAGCAAGTGCTCCACGGATTTCGGAGAGCTCTCAGCCAATTGACCGATGGTGGCGACGCCGATCTTGGCGAGCCGCGCCTCGGTGGCGGGGCCCACGCCCCACATGAGCGCCACGGGCAGTTTGTGAAGGAACTCGAGTTCAGAATCGGGATCGACGACGACCAATCCATCCGGCTTCGCGACCTGCGATGCGATCTTCGCCAGGTGCTTGGTACGCGCCACGCCGATTGACATCGGCAAGCCAAGCTCGGCGCGCACGCGAGCCCGAACCGTCCGTGCGATCTCCGCGGGCGAACCGAAGAGATGCGTGCACCCTGCAACGTCGGCGAAGGCCTCGTCGATGGAGATGCGTTCTATGGAAGGAGTGAAATCGCCGAGGACTGCGATGGCGGCATCGCCGAGCCGTTGGTATTCGTTGAAATGTCCGC
>JBPYEE010000203.1:0-5476 GCA_051985095.1 Vicinamibacterales bacterium
CGGAGTGGGCCTACACGAATCCGGGTCACCGGTACGCCGTCACCATTGCCACAGCAGGTGTGCCAGCGCGACTCGCCAAAGCAGGAAAGACGTGGGCGAACTATGGGAAGGGCTTCGCGTTTGCCTATTACAAAGATCCTCAGATGCACAAGAATGTGAAGACCTCGGCACAGTTTTTAGTGGACGCTCGAGCCGGCACGCTTCCAAACGTCTCATGGGTCTACGCTCCGGCGGGTGAGGACTTCCATCCGGGCCCCCTTGGCTATGGGAGCAGCATGTCAGCCTCGGACAGTTGGCTGGGATCCGCGGTAGACGCTGTTCGCCAAGGGGTCGACTGGGCGTCATGCATTATCTTCATCACGTTCGATGACTGGGGCGGCTGGGATGACCATGTGGATCCACCGTATGTCGAAAAATTCCCGTCCGGTTCGCCTTGGGCTGGTGAGCAGTATCGGTACGGGTCGAGAGTGCCGTGCATCGTCGCTGGACCGTTCGCCAAGGCGAAGCACGTCTCCCACGAACTCTCGTCTCACGTGAGCCTTGTGGCGTTCATCGAGCGTTTGTGGAATCTGCCCCCCTCCCCCAATCAAGACGCGGCGCGACGCACGAAAGCCGACAACGCGATGGCGGACTGTTACACGATCTGATTGGAAGGCCGCAGACTGGCCGGAGTGCCGTGGTGGCGTTTATCGCCGATCGCGCCAACGCGATCTACAACGTCGACCAGCAACGATAATGAAGCGTTTCACAGCGAAGCTCTGCAATGCCGCCTCGTGATCCATCTCCGCCAACAGCTCGATTCACGCGGAAGGCCAGGCGCCTAAGGTGCCCGTCAATGGTAGTTGCGGCTCACGCCGGGTAATCCCACGCAGAATCTGTCGCCTCCGGTTATCCCAAACCCTCACACGAAGATCAGGAGACTGCGCGGAGATTCCTCCGGAAGCGATCAGCGTCACCATCGAGAAGGAGAGCCTCAACAGCAACGTGAGTCTTCCTCCAAATGGGAACGGCACGCGCAAGCAACCTGCGCCCCTTGGGCGTCAGCGTCAACATGCGGCAGCGGCGATCCGCCGGGTCCACCGTGATCCTAAGCAAACGCCGGCGCTGCAGTGGTTTGAGAGCGGCCGTCAACGTCGTCCGGTCCATCCCGAGCAGTGAGGCTACTGCCCCCATCTCTGGTGATTCTCGGCGGTTCAGCGACATCATTAGCGAAAATTGTCCGTTTGTAAGCCCGAGCGGACGAAACCCATCATCGAAGCGCCGCGCCAACGTCCTCGCTGCTCGTTGGACATGAAGACAGAGACACGAATCGCGGACCAGGAACGTTGTTTCGAGACTCGGCTCGCTTCCCTCCACTGGAGTAGATTATATTGATACCAACGTATTTTCAAGGCGGTATGACGACACCTCTCTCAGGAGCATGACAAATGCCGAACACCTTCAGAGCTACATTCAGTGCCTGCTGGTTGCTGGTCGTGCTGACTGCACCTTGGGAAGCGCGAGCGCAGGATGTCAAAACGCCTTATCCGGTCATGGCCCCGCTTCACCAATATTTGATGGAACGAAATGCAGAGATGGCGCTGGCTCGCAGCGCTGCGGTGCAGTCGATCGCTGGGAATGCCGCAGTCATGGTTCTCGGAGAGCGTGGTTACGAAACTGCGATCCGTGGCCAGAACGGCTTCGTGTGCATGGTGGAACGATCCTGGGCCGCCGGCTTCGACGATCCCGAGTTTTGGAATCCGAAGCTTCGGTCCCCGATCTGCTTCAATCCGCCGGCGGTACGCTCCTATCTACCACTAATCCTCAAAAAGACCGATCTGGTATTGGCTGGACGCTCGAAAGCGCAGATAGTCGAGACGATCAGCGCCGCAATCGCCAAGAAGGAGCTGCCCGCCATGGAGCCCGGCGCGGTGGGCCACATGCTGTCCAAGCACGGCTACCTGAGCGATCGCGATGGACACTGGCATCCTCACCTGATGATTTTCGCCCCATGGACGGACCCTGCGACATGGGGTGCGAACGTGCCGGGGTCACCCATCATTGGAGCGATGGACGGTCCGTGCCGCCTGACGGTATTTCTGATTCCGGTTCGCAACTGGTCCGACGGCACAGCTGACGTCGCCGAACACTGATACCCGTATCCCGTCCTGGGACTCGAGCGCTATGGGGAGGACACCGCACAGTTTACGCGGGTTCTCGGGAGGGCCATGTCGTTAAGACGTCATCGGCAACAGTCTCGGTCTAAACGGATTTCGATCGGTTCAAGCAGACACGTGTCTCGTCGACGGAGGCCCAATCGCCCTGCATGAAGGTGACGAGATCGATGGACTGCATCGCAAGGCTGATGGCGTTCCGTCGAACGACCCCGAAATCCGGCTGGGGGCGGCCCTGGGGACCCTGGATGTAACGCTATTTGGAAGGACCTGACACTCTTCGCGAACCGCCTCCACGAACGCCTCGCGGTTGACCTTCGGAAAGAAATGATCTCCTGGAAACATCCGAACTTGAACCTTGCCGCTGTCTGACGCCGCCATTCTTCCAGCTGACTCCGGTCACGGTGCGATCTGCCGACCGGCCGAACCCAGTGCCGACCGTTTTCAAATTCCTCGATCGTGGTGGGCACGTGCTTGCCCCGGCCTTTCCGCGGCTATCTGACGGCTTTGGGTTTCTGCGCTCCGAGATCCAGAATCACGGGACCGAGTGGTGCGCCGTTTCCGCCTGATGTTGGGCGAAGCCTCAGTCGTTGGCATCATTGGCTCCGTGAAAGGACTCTCAGAACAGCAGGAATCACCAATTCCACAAGCGAAGATCCATCTCCTCCCGTTGTACCGCCGCTGCTGCCGCGTAACCCGAATCCACGTCGAGATCGCGAATCGACCACCCCGGTGCACCCTCCGCGTCAACCGTCGCCAACGGGATTGACAGTCCTTCCCCAACGCCCTTGACGAACGCCTCTTTCCGCGTCCAGGCTCGAAAAAATGCCCGCTGCCGATCGGCCTGTCCCAGCTGCCGGAACTGCGCCAACTCGTTCGGAGACAGGACAGCCTTTGACAGATCCGTCGTCCGATCTTTTGGCCGAATCTCCTCAATGTCCACGCCGAGTGGCGTTTGCGCCGCGAACGCGAGCAGCGCGTAGTCGCCGGAGTGACTGACATTGAACGTCAGATGGCCGGGGTTCTGGTCCCGTGCCACCTCGGGTTTCCCGAACGCATTCGGTGTGATCGTCAGGGCCGCGGGCGATGCATGCAGATATTGCCCGAGAACCGTCCGCAGCACGCCTCTGGTGATCGTATACATGACGCGATCTTTCTCGAATGCGAACTGATCTGCCCGCGCACGCTCACTGCCGCAGAGGAAGGCGCGCCAATGGTGCACGTCTGACGACTGTGCAGACAGCTTGATTGCACAGACGTGCACTTCGTTGCGGGTCGGAAAGTGTTTCGTATGTGGATGATTGCAGAGTTCTGAGGCCTTGGGCAAGCGATCGGGGCGGACGATCACGATTGCGCCACCGGACGATCGGCGCGTCGACAGGCCCGACGAAAAAAGGGCATCATTACGACGGAACGATCGAAGGGCGTCAGCGGCCTCGGCGCGGGAGCAGGCGGTCCGGGGTTAGCATGGAAATTGAGGCGTTGCGACGAATCTGTCGGTGCGAGACCCTCCTCGAAGATGCACCGCTTCGCGGTTGTGGGACTCGTCTGTTCGCCGCCTTCATTGGTGCCGACCCTTCACGCGCGCTGAAGCCGCTCGAGCGGGCCATCAACCATGGCGGCTGACATCGCATCATCCGGGACTGTCAGGTACGTACTCGAATTCAGAGACGGCGACGCTCCCGACAGAGGAATCTCGCGACCGGCACCACGGTGATTGGCCGAGGCGCCGGATGCGACCTCGCACTCGCCGACACGAGTGTGTCGCGGCGCCATGCGCAAGTCGTCGTCGATGCCGCCGGCTGCGTTGTGACCGACCTCGGCAGCCGATTCGGGACGTACGTGAACGGCCGTCAAATCGAGACCGCGACGTTCGCCGATGGAGACCGACTCGTGTTCGGACAGATGCCGACCCGGTTTCGCTGCACCATCGCGGGCGGGATCTCGGTGACCGACAAAGATGCCCCCCTGAACGTCGGCAAGGTGATTCGCCGGCCAATCACTGCGGAGCATGCCAGTCTCCTCAAAGGGTGACCGTCGACGCCTCGCGCTTGCTGAAGCTTCTCACCGACATCGCACACACACTCGTCGCCGCACAATCACTCGATGACGTCCTCAATCACCTCGTCCAGCTCGCATTTGAGACTACGCAGGCGACCTATTGCGGGCCCTTTGGCGGGCCCGTCCGTTCGGCGAAATGCTGGGCTATCTTCCGATCGTCGTTTTCGGCGCCTTGCGTCCGGGCTCGATGCACTCGGTCCGATCGTGTGCTGTTCTTCTGTCTCGGATCGACTCGCTCAGATGACTTCGTTCGGCTTTGTGCAGCACAATTTCTTCATGCTGTTCAATGCGGCAACTGATGTGCTGTCTCTGCGGCGGGCAACGCCAGAGATGTTCGCACGAGCGCCAGGCGCTGCGCCATCGACACGAGCGTGCTGAGGACGAGCGCCCAAACGATGAACGTCAGGACAGGATGCAGGAAGTTCCAACCCAGGCAGACGAGGATGTCGACGCAGAGCGGCACGAAGTACAGGATGCCGTTATAGCGTCCCAACCGACTGCCGCGAAGCGCGCGCCGCCGGTGAACCCAATAGGAATCGACGACGTATTGGACGAACGCGGCGGTGATAAGGGATGGCAGGAGCCACGTCACGGCACCGCGGGCGGCCGTTGCGAACAACCCCCCTGTGACAAAGAGGAAGTCAGACAGGTGATCGAGTGTGCCGCCGAACGAACTCACGGTCCCTGTCCGCCGCGCGACCGGTCCGTCGACGAGGTCAGTCAGGATCGCCGTGACGATTGTGAAGGCGGCCAGAGCGGCGGCATGAGCATCGCCCCGCGTCCTGAGATAGCAGAAC
Organism: Vicinamibacterales bacterium; assembly: GCA_051985095.1. GTDB lineage: Bacteria > Acidobacteriota > Vicinamibacteria > Vicinamibacterales > CAVVIG01 > Gp6-AA45. The sequence continues at coordinate 5,012 of JBPYEE010000203.1, forward strand.
GGCACGACAAGAAGCAACCGGAGTGCAGTCAGCGTGTTGGCGGCCATTCGCGTCAGCCATTATACGTGTGGTGAGGGAACGCATATGCAGGCGTCATCGTGCCAGCCAGAAGCGGCTTCGTTGAAGGCCAAGGCGACGAAGGGTCTGCAGCGAGCATACGGCCGTCGCGGTCGATCTTTCAGTGCTGTGGTTCAGCTGCCAGTGTCGTCTCGAGGGCGAGTGCGTCGATGCCTCGCGCGTTTGTCGCGTGAACGTCCTTCGCCCGAACGACCATTCGCGCAAGGTCGTGCCGGAGGGGCAAGTCTGCCTCCACGACAGAGCTAAGAAATCAATACGCGGTCGCCGAAGGCCCATATCGGCGACAGCGTGTGCGGCGAGATGTCCGGCCATCACCCCAGAGATATAGCGAACAGACCGTGATGTTGCTATGCTCTCCCGTGTTGTCGCCTGGAGTATCGTTTGCGC
>JBPYEE010000204.1:0-5968 GCA_051985095.1 Vicinamibacterales bacterium
GTGAGTTCGACGCGGCCGACTGCGGCACGGCTGGCGATGCCGCGGCCGCGAGCTCGACCAGGAACACGTCTTCCCGGGGGCCACCGCTCGGATCAGTCCCGAGGGTCTTCTCCCAGTTGGACGTAAAGAGCGCCCAGTGGCCGTCCTGCGAGACGTTCGCGCGAGGCGTGTCCCAGAATGAGACCAGCGTCGTCCGGTGATGCGCAAAGCGCCAGACGGTCGTGCCCGACGTCGGGTTTGTCTGCACGGCGATGATCTCGTCGTCCCACGGACGCCAGGGCGCGGTCTCCGACGCCGTCCGGTAGAACCCGGTGACGAAGGGGACAAACGTCCCGTACTGCGCGTTGTTCCACGACGCGTGATCGCCGCTATAGGTTTCCTGCGGCGTCAGCACGGGATTGATGAGATCGCTGGTTGTCGACGACGTCGCGAGATTGCGAAGCTGCCACTGCGCGGCATCCCAGGTCGTTGACGTACAGCAGTCCTGATTGACCATCGTGCCGAAACCGGTGGCGTAGTGGCCGCCCGACCGGGCAGTGCTTTCCGGCAGCGCGGTGAAGACGTTCGTTGCGGTGTCCCACACGTACAGCGGCGCCCGCGCCGGCCTGTCTGGGGCCGTCGTCTCGAGGATCACGTAGCGGCCGCTCTTATCGAGCCAGGCGTGGTGCAGGTGGAAATTCAACGGAATGTTGGTCGGCGTCTTCGTATCGTTCACCGTGATGGTGGACATCGTCGTATCGAGAATCGCCGCTGACTGCGGCTGGTCGGGCGAAAAGATCGCCACGAGGTAGTGCAAATCCTGTGCGGTCCCACCAAAGAACGCCATGACACGCTCGGGCATCCCCGCGCTCGATGCGAGTCCGCCGGTGTAGGTGGAGTGGGCAATCGGGGCCGCCTCGCCAAGATTGAGCAGATCCGTGTACGCGCCGGTCGAGAAGTCGAATCGCTGGATGATCGGCCAGTCGTAGGTGGCGTCCTGACGCGTCACGTAAATGATGTTCGGCGAGACGAAGCTGAATTGCGGCTCGGCCTGCGACGCGATCAGCAGGCCCCCATTGCCGCTGTTTGTCGCCTGAACTCGCGAGGGTGTCATCGTGGCGGCGTCGAAGGCGTAGGGCACGAAGTAGCCGTCGACGCTTCGGACATAAAAGTACGTCGAGTTCACATTCCACGCGGTCTGGTGGGCGGCCGACGGAGTCGTGTACGAGCGCCCCGGCACCCCTGGGCGCGTGTTGCCGTCCGTGACCCTCAACAGGCGGCTGCCGAACGTCGGATCCGTGAAACGCGAACCCGCCAGCCCGATCGCCGGCAATGCCGGCTTGCTGCGCACCTGACGGTCGGTCTTCACTTGATACGCCGCCGGCGCCGATTGGGCGAGCGGTGTCGAGGCGCTTCCAGCGACGACGAGAGCGATCAACGCCAGGGTGGTAAGCGCGCGGCGGGTCTCCAGGGACAACAGAGCCTCCTCATCGGCACACGGGTACCGACGCGACCAGGGGTCGGCGAAATCGGATTCAGACGCAGCGTAGAAAAGGGTCGGTCGTCGATCGAACGGTCGAGCCGCTGCCGCGCGAGTTCAACCGCGCCACGAACAGAGATCGAGTTGACGCCTCGAGCTCGGCCGCGTTTCGTGCTCAGCGCGTCTGCGCCTTCGCCGAAGCGCTCAACACCGCAACCGTCTCAGTTTTTCGTTGAGTAGGGTACGACCCAGCGCGGCCGTCGTGTTCGACCAGTCTATCCCAATCCCCAGCACGATCGATAGGGACCCGCCGCAGCCTCAACGGCGCGCCACAATCTTCCGCCACCGCGCAGCGTCGCGCCGATTGTCGCTCTGGTGTCGAGACGCTCGCTTTCAGAACTCCGCGAGGCCAAACGCCGTCAGCGTGGTGCCCGCGGGCATGAGCACGTACTGCCGGTTGTCGACCATGTAGCTGATCGGGCCTGCGTACAGCGAAGAGCCGGTCTGGAAATGCCAGAGGTTCTTTCCGCTTCTGGCGTCGAATGCCATCAGGTTTCCCGAACCGCCGGCGAAGACGAGACCCGATGCGGTCGACAACACGCCCGCCCAGGACTGACTCGAATACGGAAACTCCCACCGCAGCTGGCCGGTCGCGACGTCGATGGCGCGCAGCGCGCTGAACTGACCCTCCCCGAGGCGCTGCACCGCACCGCCACGGAACGCCTCGCCCGGCGTGTAGTCATCCTTCCACGAAAAGAAAATGCCGCACGATTCCCGCGCCGTGACGAAGAACAGTCCGGACGCCGGATCGAACGACGGCGGCATCCAGTTCGTGCCGCCGCTTTGATCCGGACAAACCTTCGTCCCATCCTCGCTTGGCACGCTGTTCGGCTGGAGCATCGGCCGCCCGTCGGCGCGAATCTCCTTGGCCCAGGTTGTGTTGATAAAGGGCTTGCCTCTGATCAACCGGCCGGTCGCGCGGTCGAGGACGTAGAAGAATCCGTTGCGATTGGCGAACAGGACCACCTGGCGCAGCTGGCCGCCAAGGGTCAGATCGGCCAGGACCGGCATCTGCGTCGAGTCGTAGTCCCAGATGTCATGGGGTGTGAACTGATAGTGCCAGCGCAGCGCGCCCGTGTCGGCATCGAGCGCCACGATTGACGCCGTATAGAGGTTGTCGCCTTCGCGCTCGTTCCCGCTGTAGTCCGGCCCCGCGTTGCCCGTGCCCCAGTACACGAGGTTCAACTCCGGATCGTACGCGCCGGGTACCCAAATCGACCCGCCTCCGTGTTCCCAGGCCTTCGGGTCAGTTCCGCGCCACGTTCCGGATCCAGGATCGTCGGGGCCGGCCGTCGTGTAGAACCGCCACACCCGCTTTCCGCTCTCCGCATCGTAGGCGTCAATAAAACCGCGAATACCGTACTCGGCCCCGGCGATGCCCACAATCACTTTGTCCTTGACGACCAGGGGCGCGGTCGTCCCGCTGTAGCCGTGGCGGAAGTTCTCCATGACGGCGTCCCATTCGATAGCGCCGGTTTTGCGGCTGATCGCCACGAGGTGCGCATCGAGCGTCGTTTTGAAGAGGCGATCGCCGAGTACCCCAAAACCGCGATTCACGAGGCCGCAGCACGCGATCAGGCCACTCGGAAGGTCGCGCTTGTACCGCCAGATCTGGCGCCCGCTCCGGGCGTCGATCGCCCACGCCGTATCGAGCGGGCCGGTCACATAAATCACGCCGTCGAGGACCAGCGGTGCGGCCTCAAACTTCCCGAGCGTGTCGGTCTGAAACTGCCACTGCGGCACGAGGCGATTGACGTTGGCCGGTGTGATCTGCGTCAACGGACTGTGGCGGTGATTGCTGTAGTCGCCGCCATAGGTCAGCCAGCGCGTCGGGTTTTTCAGCCCGTCGCGGAGATCCTGCGCCGTCACCTGGCCCGATGCCTGCTGCTGCGCCGAGACGATCGATGCCGCTGCCGCGACCACGAGCGTTGCCTGTATCAGGCGGACCATTCCAGCGCGCATCCTCTGCTCCTTTCGGATCCGTCCGTTATCGCCGCCCGCCGTCGGCGCCGCGCAAAGACGTCAGGTACCGCAGCAGATCGTCGAGATCGCGATCGTTCAGCCGGTCGGCGCCGTACGCCGGCATCAGCGATTGTTTATCGGTGGTGACCTCGACCAGATCCGCCTTGAGGTAGCCTTGCAGCCGCTCGCGAGCGTCCATGATCTGAATCGAGAACTCGTCTTCGTTCTTCTTGACGCCGCGAATTCGCTCACCTTCGCGCGTGACCAGCGTCACCGGCTCGTAGCCCGGGCGGATGAAATCGGACGACCCCCGAACTTTGCTCTGCAGGCCGGCGCGCGGCCTGGCCGATCCGATCCGCGACAGGTCGGGACCGAGTTGGCCCCCGCGGCCGTCGACTCGATGGCAGCCGGCGCACGTCGTCCGGAAGATCCGTTCGCCGCTCGCAGCATCACCCGTCGGCGGCGGAACCGGTACGGCGCTCAGTGTGCGGATATACGCGAGCGTTTGCCAGATATCCTTGTCGAGAACCCGCTGCGGATCGGCGCCGATCATGTCCGTCCCGGGCACTCCGTGCCGCACGATGTCGAACATGCGATCGTCGGTGCCGCCTGCAGCCCAGAATCCGGTCAGATCGGGCCCGAGATATCCGTGCGCGTCCGGACCGTGGCAGCCGGCGCACCGGGTGCGGAACATCGCGGCGCCATTGCTGATCGCCTGCTTATTTCCCTCGAACGGGTTTCGCGCCGGCCGCGGCTCAGCCTGCGCGGCACGATCCTGCGGCCACGCGGCGCGCCCGCCGCTGAGGCTCAGCGCGACGGCCGCCGCGACGAGTGATTTCGTTCGGATCATCATTCCGACCTCTTACCGTTCTCTGTCGCGTGCGCGTGCTCCCCGCAGCGCGCCCTCAACGGCGTGGTTGCCCTCCTGGCACGCGTATTCGTAGATGCGATACTTCGAATTCCGATGCAACGGAATCGAGACGGTCCAGGGCCGCACAAACGTCTTCGGATCGTCGATGGTCGCTTCGTAGTCGATGGTGTTCGGGTCGATTGGGGTGAACCGTTCGACGACGTGAAGCGACTCGGTCTGCGGCACGCCCTTGAGGCGCCCCGCCGCGGCCTGCGTCGCGATCCATCCCTTGGCGTTGTAATTGGTGATGTCGACGACCAGCGTCTTCCCGTCCCAGTGGCCGCGCGAATCTCCGTTCCACGATCGCACCGGCGGCGGCAAATGCGGACCGCCGTCAATGGGAATAATCCGGGGTTCGTGGATCATCTCGTAGTAAATCACCACGTATCCGGGCGTCTGAATAATCTGATAGGCGTTGTTGTAGCCGGCCGGGAACAGGCCCCCAGGGACCCCGCGGGTGATGCACCGATCCCACACGCTCATGAATTCGTACGAATCGCCTTGGTGCGCCGTGGCGTAGCTGCGCGCCGCTTCCGCTTCGGGGCGCAGCGGCACGCGGCCGTCCGGAGGATCAATGACGAGCGATGTGCGTCGCGTCGACACGACACGATCGCCCGAATCGAACCAGAATTGGTTGTAGCTGCCGACGTCACCGGAACGCGGCGGACCGTCTTCCTCGCGGACGTCGGCCGCCTGCCGCTCCAACGCCGCGGCCTCGGCCGGCGTCAGATACGGTTTATCGCGCAGTGTCGCCGGGCGCTCGAACGGGGTGATCGTGGCGTTGGTCCACACGCCCTGAATGTCGGGCTGGCCGTCGGACGTGTGTGGCGGATCCCATGCCCTGGAATCGGCAACCGCGAGGCCGAAGGAGAGCGTGACCGCGGCCGCCGTGACGATCATCCGGCCCATATGTTGTCCCTCCCGGTCGTGCGGTGATTCTGCCTCCGTCGTCGGCCGGCGGCAAGCCTCTTGACGGCCCGGCTCACGGTTTCGCTTGCGCCGGCCGGATCAGGAGTTCACGATACGCACAGTGCTCGCGCCCGGGGAGGGTTTCATGCGATTGCCCGCATTGTGGGTCGTGCCAATCATTTGTGGCGCCACGTTTCTGCCGGCCCGGGTGCTGCCGCTCCGCGCGGCTGAGCGTGGCGCAGAGCTGGCGCTGAGCGGCCAGGTGACGTCGGCGGAGGAAGGGCCGATGGAGGGGGTGCTCGTCAGCGCGAAGCCGTCGGCCTCCACCATCACCGTCACCGTCGTCTCCGACCACGACGGCCGGTATCGTTTTCCCGCCTCCCGACTCGCACCCGGCGAGTACGTGATGCGGATTCGGGCCGCGGGGTACGACCTCGACGGCGTAGCCACGGCGACCGTGACGGCGCGGCGGCCAACGACGGTCGACCTGAAATTGCGGAAAACGCACGATCTGGCGGCGCAGCTGACCAACGCCGAATGGTTCGCCAGCTTTCCCGGGAGCGGTGAGCAAAAGGCGTCGATCCGCGGCTGCACCCATTGCCACACGCTCGAACGGATTGCCCGCACGCACTACGACGCCGAGCGGCTGATGGCGGTGATCGAGCGCA
>JBPYEE010000205.1:0-11724 GCA_051985095.1 Vicinamibacterales bacterium
AGCGCTCGACCGAATCCATGTTCGCGGGCGCCCGCCCGGTGCCGATCCTCTTCAAGGTCTGCGAGGAGTAGCTCTTTGTCGCGTTGAGTCAGCCACCTTGCGTCCGACGGCTTGTCAACTATCAACAGGAGCGCCAGCAGTCCCACCACGATCGACGGAACGCCTTCCAACGCGAACAGCCATTGCCAGTTGGCGAGACGGCCCACGCCCCCCATCGCGCTCATGATCCATCCGGAGATCGGGCCGCCGACGATCGCGGAAAGTGGAATGGAGGTGAGGAATCCGGTGACCATCAGCGCGCGGCGCCTGGCGGGAAACCAGTACGTCAGGTACAAGATCACGCCCGGCAGCAGACCGGCTTCGAACGAGCCGAGCAGGAAACGAAGAACATAGAATGACGCCGCCGTCTTGACCAGCGCCATCGCCATACTCGTGAGGCCCCACAGGACAGTGATACGGGCGAACGTCTTGCGGGCGCCGATCCTCTGCAGAAGGAGATTGCTGGGAACCTCAAAGAGCATGTAGCCGAGATAGACGATACCCGCGCCGAACCCGTATACAGCCTCGCTGAAGTGCAGATCCTTCGTCATTTGCAGCTTGGCGAAGCCGAGGTTGTACCGATCCAGCCACGCCATCAGGAACAGGAGCATCGTGAACGGGATGATTCGCCAGGCGATCTTCGTGTACATCGCGTCAAGACCGGCACGGTCGACGCGTATTTCAGGTGCGTGCGTGATAGTAGGCTTCCTGTCCTCGATTCAGCTGCCGTGCGCCGCCAGCTGTCTCCGCGAATTGTCCGATTTTACATTCGGACGGTCACATCAGACGGAACTGTGAGCGACGAAAATCGCGGCATGTCGGCCTGCCGCGTTCCGGAGCGCGTCGATGTCCGGCGATCACACGGCGTTCGATGCGACGCGCTACTCATGGTGCGGCGGGCGATCAGAGCCATCCGAGTCGATGCACGGCACCAACAACCATCGAGATACCGAGGATCACGACGAACACGCCGAATGCCAATCGCAAGGACGGCCCCGTCAGGTGCTCGGCGATGAGCGCGCCAACCCATCCCCCGAGGAACACCAGGGCTGCAAGGACGCATGCAGCGTACACGTCCACATCTCCGTGCCGGTAGTACTCGATGGTTGCGCCCAATCCAATCGGCGGCAGGAGTACCGCCAGGCTCGTTCCCGTCGCGCGGTGCTGTGAAAAGCCGGCCAGGTAGATCAGCGCGGGAACAATGACCACACCCCCGCCAATCCCGAACACGCCAGACGCGAGGCCCGATATGAGTCCGATGCCAATGAACGTGAACAGTTGACCGCTGAACATGCGCGCTGACCTCCGACACGATCACGTGCCGCCCGAGGGGCGAGTGTCAACTCCCTGCAAAAGTTACCAGTCTGGATCAAAACCAAGAGGTGCGTTCGGCGGCTCGGCGGTGCACCACGATCTGCTTTGTCGTCACGTTACTTGGCCGTTCTCCGTTCGAAGTCCACCCGTTGGTTCGTGCCGTCGTCGCGCTGGAACATCGTGCGTCGATGTGTGTCACAACGATTTGGATGCGATGCAGGCCGGCGGGATTTCGGGGATTTCGCGGTCGGGACGATGATCGGGCCGAGTCGATGGTCGTATCGCGAGCCCGGGTGAGGCAAACGGACGCGGCAACCGACAACAACACGCTGCGTATCGACGACCCGACGCCGACGTCCTTACCGGCGTTCAGCGACATGCACAACCGCCTGCTCGAAGCCACGTGAAATGCTTCCTGTCAGGATTTGCGGTTCACTCCTTTACTTGGCGAGAGTCGTCCTCCGACCAGCACGCCCACTGCAGCCACTGGTGAACGAACGACACGGCGATTGAACGTTCACCCACGGCCACGTGTTTCGCGTTGCCCGTCCGATCGCCGCCGACCCGCAGGCAACATCCGGGCGACTCGTGGAGCCTGGGTCACACGAGCCGTCGCCTCTCAGTATTCGGCAAATGCGTCGTCTGGATAACAGTACAGCCAGCGCTCTCCTGGCTCCGCAGAGGCGATCACCGGGTGCCCTGTTGCGCGGGCGTGTTTCGTGGCGTGGCGGTTGGGCGAATCGTCGCAGCAGTGGGTCTCACCGCACTGCTGGCACGTGCGCAGGTGCACCCAGGTTGCGCCAATCTTCACGCATTCCCGGCACTCCCGTCGTTGTGGGTGCTTGACGCTCGTGATCGCATCGATATGGACGCAGCTCTGATCGGACATGGACGGTTCCTTTACGGCCGAAGTACGCGGTGCACAAACGCGACGGCAATCGAACCTTCTCCCACGGCCGACGCCACGCGTTTGACATTCCCGCCGCGCACGCCGCCGACAGCGAAAGATCCCGGGACGACTCGTCTCGAGCAGATAGGGCGGGCGCGAATGCGGCTACTTCGTCCCCGGCAGGTCGTCGGATCAAGATCCGGACCTGATCCCGATCCGCCCGGCGGAGGCACGTCAGGGCCCCGTACAGGTCGACGCCTTCGCCATCAGCCGATCGTGCCGGACGAGCTTCTAAGGATGGCAAGGGCGCCGTCCGGCGCGCCCCTCATGGTGCTTCTTGCAGCGACGCCATCGCGACGTCCTGGGGCGCCGGCTGCCGCGACGTTCATGCCGCCGTTCCTCCAAATTCGTTGCACGTAGGGCGCAACTCGGCAATCAAGGCGTCGCGTTGCACTTCGCGCCCGCGGCGCGAGACCACTTCACAGCTGAACGACAGCGGATGATATTTGTCGATGCAGTTGCGGGGTGTGTTCAGATGGTCGAACAGCGCGCCGCGCATGTCGTCGGCGTCGCCAATGAAGACCCAATGCGTTGGCGTGAAAATCGCGTAAATCCCAGAGTCCTCCGGCGCACCCTCCAGAACCCCCTCCGCCGTAAAGGCATACGCCGGCAGTCCCTCGAACGCCATTGGTCGCCTCCCCGATGGACGCAGACGTCTGCGCTTGGATTCAAGATTTGCGAAGCCATCTCGTTCCAGACACCATTATGGGCGACTCACCCCGGACTCGGCGGCCGGCTTGCGATTAAGCGGGTCGGTGAAGCAGGTGGATCGTCGCGTACCGAACGAACGACCACTACCTCAGCTGTGCCGACTGGCCGTGGACCGACGTGATGCATCGTCCTGCGAGGGGACGAAGTAGAGGTGCTTCGACATGCGCGACAACGCCGTGAACATCCGACGCAGAACCCTGATTACTGGTGCGGCCGTCACAGCCGCTGCGGCCGTCGCTCGCGCCCAGACGCGGGCGCCGGCGGCGGAACCCGAGACCCGGCTGGCCGACGTGCCGCTCGGTACGGCGGCTACGATCACTGTCGAGCGCCGCGACGACATCGTGCTCATCGGACTGAATCGGCCTTTCATCCAGAACCGGCTCGATCCGCCAGCGCGTGTCCGGCTGGCGGAAGTGTTGTTCCAGTACGAGCACGACTCGTCGCTGCGCGCGGCGGTGCTCTTTGGTCACGGCGATCATTTTTCGCGCGGCATCGACGTCGACGCGTCGCAGGCCGCGCTGATCGCAGGACGTCGCACGCAGGCCGGATCGAACGTCATCGACCCGCTTGGCAAATCGCTGCCGCACCGCACGAAGCCGGTGGTCGTGGTTGTCCACGGCGACACATGGAATCTCGGACACGAGCTCTATCTCGCGGGCGACGTGCGCGTTGCGGCGGCCACCACGAATTTTGGGCAAGACGAGAACACGCACGGACGTTTTCCCGGCGGCGGCGCGACCGTGCGCTTCATCCGCGACGCGGGCTGGGGCAATGCAATGCGCTACATGCTGACCGGCGATCACTGGAACGCGGAGGAGTCGTATCGCATCGGCATCACCCAGCAGATCGCGCCGACGCGTGACGCGGCGCTCGAGGCCGGCGTCGCGGTGGCCAAGAAGATCGCCGCGTGCGCGCCGCTCTCGATCAAAGCGACGCTGGCGTCGGCGCACCAGGTCATCGATCCCGTCGAAGCCGAGGCGCTGTCGAAGCTGGACGCGCAATACGCTGCGCTTTATCGAACCGAGGATTTTCTCGAGGGACGGCGTGCCGAGGCTGAGGGTCGCCCGCCGAAGTATCAGGGAAAATGATCGCGGAATAGCTGGACGTGCCGGGCGGCGCGACGCATCGTGGCGTTCACCACGTCGAGCGCGCGCTCTCGGCAGCTCGAACAGGGCCGTCACATTCGCGAGCCACCTGTTCCGCTCGCTTCCGCTCCTTCCGCAGCGACGACCGCCGGACGTGGTCGGGCGACCCTGGCTGGTTCTTCACGAATGACCACGTGGCGACGGGTGGGCTCCTACGCAATGTGACACCCGAGGCAGAAGTGATCCTCCTGCTTCACCGCGGACGGATCCCTCCGCCACCCCGGGGGTTTGCAGCTGTAATACGCATCGGTCGCGCCGACGAGATCCGCTGCGGACGCCGCGGCGCCGTCTCTGTGTCTCCGCTCAAGCGGCACGCCGTCCCGACGCCGCCGAGCAATTCGCCGCTCGGGTGTGCGATGTGCACTCGTCTCTCGGCCGCCGCTGCCGTGAAGATTCCTGCGGTTGCGTTCGGTTGGAGGCGTTCCGACCAGGCGGACCCTCCCCGATCGTTATCAGGTGCTCAGTAGGCCAAGCGAGCGCTTGCGCCCTGATCTGAAGGCGCATAAGCTCTGGGGCGTGAAGGGGGACCGCACGTCGGAGGAATGGATCGCGCTGTATGCGCGCAGCCATCAGCATCCCGTCAATCGCTTCTGCCACACCCTGGGCATTCCGCTGATCGTGATCTCGATCGCATGGTTCGCACTTGCGTGGCTCGCGTCGGCGCCCGTTGCTATTCCAATCGTGCTGTTCGCGGTCGGTTGGACGCTGCAGTTCGTCGGTCACGCGTTCGAGCGGAAGGTCCCCGAGTTCTTCCACGACTGGCGGTTCCTGTTCGTCGGCCTTCGGTGGTGGGTTGCGAAGATCCGTGGACGCGCCTGAGTTTGCGGCTGCGCATGCCCAAGTGGTTCGAAACGTATCGCACCATCGTGATGCCGGCGCACTGCGACCACTACGGACACATGAACGTCCGTCACTACGCCGCTTTCTTTGACGACGCCAGCTGGCACATGTTCGCCGGGGCCGGCGTGTCGCTGAGCGACTTGAACTCGCGCGGCCTCGGCAGCGTCGTCGCCACGCTGACCATCGATTTCCATCACGAAATCACGGCCGGCCAACTCGCGGTGATCAGGGGCGCCTTCACGCGTGTGGGGGCCAAGAGCTTCGCCTACGCGCTCGAGTTGCACGAAGCCGATTCGAGGACACGCTGCGCGACGCAGAAGGCCGTCGAGGTGTGCTTCGACACCGTCAGGCGCAAGGCGGTCCCGCTGCCCGACGATATCCGCGCGAAACTGACGGCGATGCTGGCTGATTGACAATCGTCGAATAGCTGCCGGCCAAACACGTTAGACTGTCGCGTATGCGTACCGAGATGAATCGCCGCGCCGTTCTGTTCGGTCTGTTGTCGGCAACCACGATGGTGGGCGAGGACGGGATCGGTGCGCAGGAACAGTCGGGCCCGCCGGATCCGTCGCTTTACATACCCAAGGCCCACGTCGTCGAAGAGCTGAAATTCCTGCACGACTTCATGGAGGAGTTCTCCTTCGTGATGCTCGTGACGGCAACGCCGACCCTGCGCATCACGCACATCCCATCGATCCTCGATCGGAGGCAGGGACGGTTCGGTACGCTGCGCGGCCACATCTCGGCGCAGAACCCGCAGAAGGCCGCATTCGACGGCACGCATCAGGCGATCGTCGTGTTCCGCGGCCCCCAGGGCTACATTTCGCCGACCTGGTATGCGACGCAGGCGTCGGTGGTACCCACGTGGAACTTCGGCGTCGTGCATGCGTCGGGACGGCCGCGCCCGATCACGGACAAGCAGAAGGCGCACGATCTGCTTGCGACTCTGATCGCCCGCAACGAGCGGCGCGTGGGATCAACGGATTACGACTTCGCGGCGCAGCCGCGGGATTACGTCGATGGCATGATGCAGGGCATCAGCCCCTTCGAAATGGAAATTCAGGCCCTCGAGGGCAAGTTCAAACTTGGCCAGGAGCGGAGCCAGGGCGATCGAAACGGCGTGCTCACGCACCTCGCCCGTGGCGAGTACAAGGAGCGGTCGCTCTACGATCTAACGCAGGCCTTCTACACGAGCCCGCCGAAATAACGGGCTTCTTCGCCCACTCGGTTCGCCGGCGGGAGCCGCGCGGCAGACGGGAAGTGCCCGTCGGCGGTCACCCATGCCGCGAGGTGCGATCCTGCGAGGTGCATCGTTTCGATTCGCGCGGCGGGATCGTCCTCACGCAAACGCGCGACCCCCGCCATCCCGACGAATTCCGCTTTGCCTGGCAAGCCAATGCCGTAACTGCTCATGAGCAGGAGTCCACCAAGCATCACGACGGTGATCATGAAAGGATCGCCGTTGCGATAGGCGAGTCCAAAGACACCGATGCCCAGATAAAGGATGCCGATGACCGTGGCGGCGGCAAGCGGACGAGAATCGCCGGCGCGGACGCGCCGCCACACCCAGACCAATATCAGACCAAACGCGAACATACACCCGCTGACGACGTACCACACGACGTAAGCATTGAATGCATGTCGGCTTCGATGGGAAAGTGATCGATCGCCGCGTGCAGATGGCGTACCGCCAGGCCGTGGCCGAACGCTCCCAGGCCGATCGTAATCGCGTCAAGAAGGAAGACGATCAATGCCGGGTTCCTCCGCATGTCGGGCACCATCTGCCCTGGCTATCCCAGCTGCTCCACTCGGGCCGTGTACAGCGTGAGCAGGCCGCCCCATCCGCCTTCCGAATCGATGGCCGTCCGCATCGTCCCGGCGCCAGCGCCGTGACGCTCCAGATGGCGGTGTTCGAGATCCACCCGCGTCTGCCCGTCCGGCGTCGACGTGAATCGGACCTCGACTTCGCTCGACTGAGCGAGATCTGGCTGGTAGCCCCATTCGGGCGTGATCTGCCACGCCAGGACGAGCCGATGCGGCGGCTCCCAGACCAGCACCTGCCCCCAGTCGCAATCGGTGCCGTCCTCCTGCTGCGTGTAGCAGCGGCCGCCAGCCTTGCCTTCGAGGATTCCCCGCTTCATCGGCGACTTGCCAATGTGATGCGTGCGGGGCCACCAGCTGTCGAAACCCTCGGTGAACACGCGAAACGCGCGCTCCACGCTCGCATTTACTGTCACGCTTTTCCGGACCGGGGCCGCCAGCGTCGTCTCTGTCGTGCTCGTCATCGTTCCTCCTTCGCGTTCACATCCTCTGTCATGCGTTTGTTGAAAGCCGCGAGTGCGCGCGTCCAGAAGCGTTCGAAATACTTGTGCAACGATTCGATGGCGGCCGGATTGACGGCGTACAGCCGCCGGGTCCCGACCGCGCTGTCGATGACCAGGCGCGCGTCTTTGAGCACGCGGAGGTGCTGCGAAATGGCTGGCCGGCTGATGGGGAACTGACGCGCGAGCTCGCCGACTGGCATCGGCCCCTCATCGGCCAGGCGCGCCAGGATTGCCCGCCGCGTTGCGTCGCCAAGCGCCTGAAACTGGGCATCCGGATATTGGTAAGCACTCACTTATGGTAAGTAATAGCTTACTGTCGTCGCCTTGTCAAGTCGAGATCGAAGTGACGCACTTCAGTGCGGGCTGACCCCTCGCGCCGCCCACGCGGCGGACGCTCAAGCAGCCGCAAGGCGATAAGGGGGTCCAGCCGAAGGATGTTCAGCGCCCGGGGCGGCGGCGAGGCGCGGAAGCTGCAAGCACCGGGGCGGAGACACCGCCACGGTGCGCCAAACCGGACAATCAACCGGACTTACCAGTCGTCGCGCCGATTTCCGAGGAAACGAAGCAGGAACAGGAAGAGGTTGATGAAGTCAAGATAGAGCGCGAGCGCACCGACGATCGTCGAGCTGGATGTCGGACCCGCGCTTGTCGCGAATGCCAGTTCCTTGAGCCGTTGGGCATCGTAAACGGTCAAACCGGCGAACACGATGACGCCAATGAACGAGATGACGAACTGGAGACCGTCGTTGTGCCAAAACAGACCGACGATCGACGCAAGCACGAGCCCGATCAGTCCCATGAACAGGAACTGGCCGAGGCCGCTCAACTCGCGACGCGTGACGGTGCCGTAGGTCGCCAGCGCACCGAACATCCCGGCCGCAACAACGAATGTCGTAAACACCGATTCACCGGTGAAGACGAGCAGTATCGCTGAAAGCGTGACACCGGTCAGAGCGGAATAGACGACGAACAGCAGCGATGCAGTTCCGACCGCCATCCGATCCACGCGCGCCGACAACGTAAACACGATGCCCAGCTGCGCAATTGCGAGCACCCAGAAGATCAGGCGATTGCCGAAAATCGCCGCCGTCAGCGCGGGCGAGCTCGAGACGAGCCATGCCGTGACGGCCGTCACAGCCAAGCCACCACACATCCAGCCGTACACGCCGCGCATGAAGGCGCTCACTCGATCCGCGTCGTAGTACCTGGGAAGGGCACCCTCAAATCGATCGAACGTTGCCATGTCGATGCGCTCCTGCCCGATCGTAGCTAGGTGACGCCGCGCGACGCAAGATGTCGCTTCGGGACCGCTCGTCGCCATTGTTGGAGGAACCCGCGGTGACTGGCGGTCGCTGCGCGTGGCGGCTCAGTCCGTTCTGAAGTCCGTCAAGCAGTTGCGCGATATTGCCAATCGACGCACGCTTCTGCAGCGCCCTGTCTGCTCGAACGAGCCGTCGACCGGCGGTTGCGCTCTCTCAGGCGGCTTTCGGTTCAAGGCAGTACTCATGCAGGGCAGCCCTCCCCGAATCGGCATCTTCGGAACTCCAGAATCACCTGACAGCCGATGCCGCTTGACGGCCGGATTGCGCATTCGCCCACAGCGTGTGGACGCCCGGCCCCTGACTTCACCTGGCAAGCCTGCGAGGGTGACCACGCTCGACGTTCGGCACGAACGTGCGGCGTCGTTACCAGGCGTTTGGGGGACGGTGCGCCCTCACGTTCCGAGAACTCAGTCGGCCGGACCAGAACGAAGACAAACCGCAGACCACTCCGCATTGCGACGTAAAATACGAGGCCACCGATGAGCCCGTTGTTCTTCCGCGTCGGCGTCACTCTGGGTGTTCTTCTGTCGAGCGCGTGGACAGCATTCGCTCACAGTCCATCGTCTGCTCAGCCATCGCCCCCGGAGGCCCGGTGCGTCCCTGCGACCCGCACGGAGCTCGCGGTCGAGCACATTCGTGACGGCGTGTTTTACGTGCCGAAAGGGTACCAAGACGGCCGTGCCATGCCCTTGCTCGTGTGGCTCCACGGTGCGGGCGGTTCCGGCAACGTGTCCGAGAACCTCGCGGCGCTCGCCGACGAGTTCGGCTTCATCGTCCTGGCGCCCGACTCCCGAGAGTGGACGTGGGGCTCCATTCTCGGTAATTGGCAGCCCGACCTCGACGTCCTCAAGCGCACGATGGAAGCGGTGCAAACGCGCTGTGCGGTCGCGCGGGAGCACATCTGGTTGGGCGGGTTTTCCGATGGCGCGTCGTTCTCATTGTCGCTCGGGATCAGCTACGGCGACATCTTCACGCGCGTGTATGCCGGTTCGCCAGGCGTGCTGCAACCGATCACGGTGAACGGGAAGCCTCCGATCTTCATTTCGCACGGCACTTCAGACCAGACGATGCCGATCGATGAGACGAGCCGGAAGTTCGTCCCGCGACTCAAGGGGCTGGGCTACGACGTCACGTATCGTGAATATCCGGGGCGCCACCAGTTGCCCCCCGAGATTCTTCGCGAGGTCGTCATCTGGTTCGCCGCGTCCAACAAATGACCGCCGCAGCGCCGGAGCCGCCACCTGCACTTCCGTCACTGGGTCGTCAGGTCACTGATTAAGAACCAGATCATCTTCGATGGACTCTGCGCCGCGCTCGGGCACGACCTGGCCGGCCTCGATGCACGGCATCTCCGTGAGCCCTGAGGATCCGACGGCGTCGCGGATGAGACTGCCGCGAACATCGCAGCGGCGGCCGGATTTTTTCGAGCCCGGTGGATGTCGGGTGACCGACGTGCGCAGACCGTGCGTCTAACCCTGACCGCTTGGGGCGCGTTCAGGTGGCGAGAGGCTGGACCGCGTCATAACGTTGAGCGCTGACGCGATGAGCACGGCCATCACGACTTGGTGCTTGCCCGTCAAGGTTGGGCTCGACGTCTGCTTGCCGGCACAGTCGCTCGAGAAACCGCTGATCCCCGTCTTTGAACTCGATGCCCGCGCGATAACACATTCTGCGCGTCGCAGCCAGGCGATCGATCGTGCCCCAGACGACTTCACCGTGGTAGCGAACCGTCTCTCGATTGCTCTCGAACAGCACGTCGAGACGTCGGCCTGGCTGGAGCACCAGAGGAGAAACGACCTGCGCGCCAACCACCGAAAGATCGATCAGGTCGACGCTCAAGCCGTCGATCAGAAGGTTGGTCGGCTCAACATTCGACACGCGGACAGCTGCGCGTCGTTCGGGTGCCGCGTGCACGGCGCCAGGCCGGGCGGCCTGCAGCCGTTGCGCGCGTTCCAGATAGATCTCCAGTTGATTCGCAAACGTCGCGGACGCACAGTTTGGCTCTTGCACCTGTGCTTTTGCGGCCGATTTTAACCATCGGCGCTGACGTCTGCCACGCATCTCGCGCCGAGCGAGCAGCGGTGTAAACAACATCTCAACTGAGGCGAGGCGCGGCAGGCTCCGCAGCCGTGAGATCAGCTCGGTTTCATCGCGAGCAGGCATCAGGGCGCTCACCAGGATCAGGTTTGGCACGCACCGGTCGATCGCCGCGAACGCTGCATCGATCGAATCGACGAGCGTAAGGTGGCCGTGAATCTGCCTGGCGACGAGGTCGCGCAGAAGGGCCGCCTGTTCTTCATCCGATTCGATCGCGAGCACGGACAGCATCGTTGGTCACTTCGTCCAGTCACAACCCGACGGAAGTCTCAATCCCGAAATTGGTTTCAAGACCGCGTCGCAGCAGGCGACGACTCGGCACCAAATCAGGCAAATCACACGCCACTCGCTTCGCTCGGAGGCTGAACTACTTGAGCAAGAATCGTTTGACGGCCACGCCACGCTCGACAAGCTCGGAACCGCCGGTCGCCTCAACGTCTCGAAACGATCCGCGAGTCCGAGGGCGCAGTCGGTACCCGCTTCACGGTCAGTCAGATACGGACGGACTGATATCAAGACCTATATTGAACCATACTGTCCTATACTGAGCCGTTCACTCTTCACATCTTTGCTGAAGATTGCACCGTCGATCCGCGGACTCAAGCGATCCGGTCTGTTGCGCTGGCGAGGCACTCCAGCGACGCCTGCCTCATGGCGCCTCGGGGAAGTAGAACACGTCGTCGCTCGGATCGGCCGGGATGCCCCTGGTTCAGGCGGCGGGCGAGAGGTTGGTCGGCGCCGCGCGCCAAAAGCCGAATTGCAGTGCATCGCGGCGGCCGCCTCTCGGATGCAACCGATTTTCGACGGGCAGCCCCGCCGCCCTCCCGACGCATCGACCGTCGGCACGACTGCCGAAGCCGCCCGATCACGGCGCGTCAGGATCGCGAATCCGATTCCGCGCTCCGCTGTTTCGTAATGCTGGTCGATCCAGCCACGGATCAGACGGCCGTAGCCATCGACGCCGAATGCAGCGTAGCCGTACT
>JBPYEE010000206.1:0-13828 GCA_051985095.1 Vicinamibacterales bacterium
GTCCCGGCTACGAAGAGGTCGTGCCGATGCCGATCCTGACGGTGACGGCGATGCGCGGTGCGATTCTGATCGGCGCCTTCGAGGGTCCGGTGCTCGTCGGGTTTGTCTACTCGCTGGCCGCGCTGAAGAGCGGCCGCCCGATGCAGTGGTCGCACATGCTGGGCGTTCTGGAGGAGTTCCGCAGCGCGGGCGTCGGCCGGCAGCTGAAGCTGCTGCAGCGCGACCGCGCCCTCGCGATGGGCCTCGATCTCATCGAGTGGACGTTCGACCCGATGCAGACGCTGAACGCCCACCTCAACTTCGCCAGGCTCGGCGTTGTGTCGGACGAGTACGAAGAGAACATCTACGGGCACTCGCAGAGCCCGCTGCATCGCGGCAATCCGACCGATCGCCTCGTGGCGCAGTGGAACATTCGGGAGGCGCACGTCGAGCGGCGTCTGGCTGCCGGCCCGATGACGGTGCGATCGCACGAGCTTGCCGACGCGCCGCACGTGAACCGCGCCAAGGCGTTCGGCGAGCTCCACGAATGCGACACCGTCGATTTGACGCTCGAGGCGCGGCGCGTGCTCATTGAGATCCCCGCGGGGTTCACGGCGATGCTCGCGCGCGCGCCGGATCTGGCGCTTGCGTGGCGAATCTCCAGCCGCCTGATGTTCAAGGCCTACTTTGCGCGCGGGTACCGGGCCGTCGACTTCATGCTCGACGAGGCGCGCCGCACCGGCGCGTACCTGTTGGCCCGGCCCGCGTCGTCGCCGGCGGGCTAGCCCGGCGGCCAGCGCATCGACCGGCCCCCGAGCAAGTGCAGATGGACGTGAAAGACGGTTTGCCCCGCATCGCGGTTCGTGTTGAACACCGTGCGGAATCCGCCGGTGGCGTGGCCGCGCTCATGGGCGAGCGCGGCGGCGCGCCGGACGAGTTCCCCGATGATGGCGTCGTCGGAGGGCGCCAGATCGTTCAGCGACGCGATGTGGCGCTTCGGCACGACGAGGATGTGGGTCGGGGCCTGCGGGTTGATGTCGTTGAAGGCGAACAGCCGATCGTCCTCGTACACGACCGACGCCGGAATCTCGCGGGCGATGATTTTGCAGAACAGGCAGTCCTTCATATACGCTGCGCGACGGCGGCGCGCGGCACGTCCTGCAGATCGCGCCGGACGGCCATCATTCTGAGGCCCCGCGCCGAGGAGATCAACTCGCGGACCGCGTCGGCCTGGCCAAACCCGAACTCGAACGCCAACCAGCCGGTCGGCGCCAGCCGCGATGGCGCTTCGCGAATCAGCCGGCGGATGGCGTCGAGCCCGTCCGACCCGGAAAACAACGCGACGCCCGGCTCGAAGTCCCGAACTTCGGGTTGGATCGTCGGGCGATCGCGGTCGGCAACATAGGGCGGATTGGACACGATCGCGTCGAAGGGGCGATCGGTGGCGGCGAAGAGGTCCGCCTGCACGAACGTCACGCGCGACGATACGCCGTGACGCGCCGCATTGCGGCGCGCGACGGTCAACGCGTCGCGCGAGACGTCGATTGCCACGATCTCGGCGCGCGGCCGCTCGCGCGCGATCGCGACAGCGACGCATCCGCTGCCGGTACCCACGTCACACACCCGCACCGGCACCGCGTCGCCGGGCACCAGCTCGAGCAGGATCTGGACGAGCAGCTCGGTTTCAGGCCGCGGAATGAGGACCGCCGGCGTGACCTCGAACATCAGGCCCCAGAACTCCTGGTGGCCCACGATGTACGCGTACGGTTCGCGCGCGGCGCGGCGGTCGATCAGGCAGGCATACCGCTCGGCGAAGCGCCCGGGTTCGGCCTGGTCGCCGTCGGCGAAGTAGCGCTCGGTCGTCCATCCGAGCACGTGCTCGGCGAGCAGCCGCGCGTCGAGGTCGGCTTCCTCGGCCGGAATGCCCGCCTCGCGCAGCCGGCGGCGTCCCGCGGCCACGCGCTGGTGGAGCGTCACCTGCGCCGGCTCAAGACACCGCCGTGGCGTCTTTCAACTTCTCCGACTGATAGTACGTGATCGTTTGATCGAGGAGTTCGGTGAGATCGCCGTTCAGCACTTCGGTGAGTCGATGGGTCGTGAAGTTGATCCGGTGATCGGTCAGGCGATTCTGGGGGAAGTTGTAGGTCCGGATTTTCTCCGATCGCTCGCCAGTGCCCACCTGGCTGCGCCGATCCTTGGCGATCGCCTCCTGCTGCTTGCGCAGCTCCATCTCGTACAGCCGCGACCGGAGCACCTTCATGGCCTTGGCCCGGTTCTTGATTTGCGACTTCTCGTCCTGCTGAGAGACGACGAGACCGGTCGGGATGTGCGTGAGGCGAACCGCGGAGTACGTCGTGTTGACGCTCTGGCCGCCGGGGCCGCTCGAGCAGAAGGTGTCGATGCGCAGGTCTTTCTCGTTGATCTGAATGTCGACCTCTTCCGCCTCCGGCAGCACCGCCACCGTCGCTGTTGACGTGTGGATGCGTCCGCTGGCTTCGGTCGCGGGGACCCGCTGCACGCGGTGGACGCCGCTTTCGTACTTCAACCTGCTGTACACGCCGCGGCCTTCGATGGTGGCGATGACTTCCTTGAGGCCGCCGACGCCGGTGTCGTTGCTCGACATGACCTCGAGGCGCCACCGGTTGCGCTCGGCGAACTTGCTGTACATACGGAACAGCTCCGCCGCAAAGAGCGCCGCTTCATCGCCGCCGGTGCCGGCGCGGATTTCGAGCACGACGTTCTTCTCGTCGTTCGGATCCTTCGGAATCAGCTGCGTTTTCAGCTGCGCGACCAGGGCATCGCGCGCCGCGGTCAGCGACTTCACTTCTTCCTTCGCGAGATCGCGCAAGTCCGCGTCACCCGACAGCGCGAGCTCTTCCGCCTCTGCCAGGTTCTGGACCGTCGTCTTGTACTCACGAAAGCGTTCGACCAGCGGTTCGAGATCCGCCAGCGCCTTGGCATGCTTGCGGTATTCGGCCGGATCGTTCTGGACCTCGGCGCTGCCGAGCAGGCGCATCAGCTCTTCGTATCGCTGTTCTTCTGCCGCCAGTTTGTCGAACATTTATCCCCCTGAGACCGGCGGCAGAAACGCGACTTCGTCGCCGTCGCTCAGTACCTGGTCCATTTTCGCGTAGTCGGCGTTCACCGCGCTCGAGATCGACTGCTCGTAGCGGGCCAGCTCCGGAAACTCGTGAGCCAGCTCACGCCAGACGCTGCGAATCGTCGCGCCGGACGGCATCTCACGGGCGAGCTCCGCCGAGCCCGCGATATCGCGCAGCCGCGCGAACAGCTTCACCGTCACGCGCACGCCAGTCGCTCCGCTTCGGCGCGCGCCCGTGCATCGTCGGGATCGGCCGTCGCCCCTTCGATCCAGACGTCGCCGCCCTCGAAGAACTCCCGCTTCCAGATCGGCGCGATCTGTTTGACGCGCTCGATCGCGTACCGGCATGCCGCGTACGCGTCGCCGCGGTGCGGCGACCGGACGGCGATCGCGATGCTGGCCTCGCCGATCGCGAGCCGGCCAATCCGGTGGTGCAACGCCAGTGTGGCGCTCGGCCAGCGATCGCGGATCTCCGACGCGATGCGCTCGAACGCCTTCACCGCGAGCGGCGCGTACGCGTCGTACTCCAGATATCGGACGCTCCGGCCGGCGTTGTAGTTGCGCACGAGGCCGAGAAAGGTCACCACGGCGCCATCGCGCCCCGGATCGCCGCCGCCGCCGAGCGCCGCGAGAATCGGCAGCACTTCCAGCGGGTCGGGGCCGAGCGCCAGCAGCGGAACGCTCACGAATCCAGTATACAGGCCTGCTTACGGCCGGACGCCGCGCCAGAAGTGTTGCAAAAGGCGGCGTCCGTGGCCGATCGGCGCGACCGCCCGGATAGCGCCGGCGACGTACTGCTGGGCGTCGCGGGCCGCATCGGTGAGGGCGAATCCGAGCGCGAGGCCAGCGGCGAGCGCCGCGGCGAAGGTGCAGCCGGTCCCGTGCGTCAACGGCGTGTCCAGTCGCGGTATCCGGAATTCGTGAAACCGGTCGTCGTCGAGCAGCACGTCGACCACCTCGGATCCGGACCGGTGGCCGCCGGTGATGACGACCGCGCTCGGGCCCATGTCGCGCAGCCGCCGGGCGGCGATGCGCAGATCGGCATCGGACTCAATGCGGTGGCCGCTGAGCGCTTCGGCCTCGGGGATGTTCGGGGTGATCACCCGCGCCAGGGGCAGCAGCTCGGAGCACAACGCCTGCACCCCCTCCGCGTCGAGCAGCCGTTCCCCGCTCGATGACGCCAGCACCGGGTCGACGACGACCATCGGCAGCTCCAGCTCTTCGATCGCGGCGGCGACCGCCTCGACGATGGCGGCCGTGGCGAGCATGCCCACCTTTGTCGCGTGCACCTCGAGGTCGCCGGCGATCGCCTCGATCTGGGTGGTCACCAGGTCCGCCGACAGGGGCGCGATGGCGTCCACGCCCAGCGTGTTCTGGGCGGTGACCGCCGTCAGGGCGCTGGTCCCGTACACCCCGAACGCGGCGAACGTTTTGAGGTCGGCCTGGATGCCGGCGCCTGCCACCGAATCGCTGCCTGCAATTGTCAGTGCCGTACGCATACGCTAAAATTCGCGAACATGAAACCGACGTTGGTGACTGCCATTCTCGCGCGACCCGACATGCGGGCGCTGAAAATCGGCGAGCGCGTCGGCGCCGTCGCGTTTGTGACGGTGCTGACCGTCATCGCGGCGCAGGTCAGCCTGCCGCTGCCGTTCACGCCGGTGCCGGTCACACTGCAGCCGATGGTCGTGCTCGTCGGCGCGATGGCGCTGGGCGCGCGTCTGGCGATGGCCAGTCAGGTGTCCTATCTCCTGCTGGGCATCTGCGGGCTGCCGGTCTTTGCCGCCGCGCCCGCGCTGCCACAGGGATTCGCGCGGCTGGTCGGTCCGACGGGTGGCTACCTGATGGCGTATCCGCTGGCCGCGTGTGTCGCCGGGTGGTTGGCCGAGCGCGGCTTCGATCGTCGCTACCTGACGTCGGTCACGGCCATGACCGTCGGACTCGCGATCGTGTTCGCCGGGGGCGTCCTGTGGCTGGGCGTGTTCATGCCCGGATCGCAGGGCCTCGCGCCGGCGCTCGCGGCCGGACTGTATCCGTTCGTGCTGGGCGATCTGGTCAAGCTGATCCTCGCGGCGGCGGTGATGCCGCGCCTGTGGATCCTTATGGGCCGGTACTGCCGCTGACGCGGCCGAAGATCAACAGAAACTCGAACGGCTGCACCTCCTCGCGCTTCAGGAACTGCAGGCCTGCCGCCTCGCACGCCCGGATGACGGACTTCGGGTCGGCGCGCTGATCCGGATCGGGTCCCGGCCCGCCGCCGCCCGGCAGGAAGTCGACCACCCCGAGCCGACCCTGCGGTTTGAGCGACCGCGCGACGTTTTTGAGCAGCGTCACCGGATCGCGATGCGTGCCGCCCTCCTCCATTTCCATTTCATTGTAGGAGTCGACGATCAGGGCCGCGTCGATCCCTGCGGGGAGCCGGGGGTCGGTCCTCGATCCCAGCACCGTCGTCACGTTCGTCAACTGCTCGCGCTGAACGGCGCCTTTGGTGAGATCGACCATCTCCGGCTGCACGTCCTCGGCGTACACGCGCCCGAACGGGCCGACCCGACGCGCCAGCCGGGTCGTAAACCAGCCGCCTCCGGCGCCGAGATCGGCGACGACCGATCCGTCGGCGATCTGCAACGCGTCCATGATCTGATCCGGTTTTTGCCACTGCTCACGGTCCGGCGCATCGAGCAGGCCGAGGTCGAGCGGCGCGAACAGCCGCGACTTTCTCGGCGTCGCCTGGCCGCCGGCGTTCTTCGGCGGGGCGCTGCCGTTTTTCGGCGTCGTCTGACCGCCGGCGCCGAGCGACGCGACGGTGGCTGCCATCAGCGCGGCGAGCAGCGCCAGCATCGCACTACTTCTTGCCAACGATCCCTCCCCGCGTCATCGCATCGGCCGACAGGATCCCGTCGAGCTGCGGCGCATCGAGCAGGCGGCGCTCGAGCACGAGCTCGCGGATCGTCCGGCCGGTCCGGACCGACTCGTTGGCGAGTTCCGCGGTCACCGCGTAGCCGAGATACGGATTGAGGGCGGTCGCCATGGCGGTGCTGCGCTCGAGGAGCTCTCGGGCGCGCGCCTCATTGGCCGTGATGCCGTCGACGCACCGCGTGCGAAACACCTTCATCGCCTCGCGCAGAATCGTCGAGGCGTGGAGCGCGTTCCACGCGATGACCGGCATCATCACGTTCAGCTCCAGCTGGCCCGCTTCGCACGCGAGCGCGACGGTGGCATCGCAGCCGATGGCCTGGAAGCAGACCTGGTTGACCATTTCGGGCAAGGACGGGTTGACCTTGCCCGGCATGATCGACGAACCCGGCTGAACCGCCGGCAGCGAGATCTCGGCAATGCCCGCGCGGGGACCCATGCTGAGGAGCCGCAGGTCGCTGGCCACCTTGCCGAGTTCGACCGCCAGCCGCCGCATGGCGCTCGAGTAGGCGAGGATGTCGCCCATGCTCTGCGTCACCCGAAACAGATTCACCGCGCCTCTGAGGGGCAGGTGGGTGTACCGCGCCAGGTTCGCAACGACGAGGCGCCGGTACTCCTCGCCTGCGTTGAGGCTCGTGCCGACGGCGGTCGCGCCGATGTTCAATGCCTGCAATTGGACCGACGCGGCCGCCACGTCCGCCTCGCCGGCGCGGATGCACGCTGCATAGCCGCCGAACTCCTGGCCGAGGGTCATCGGCACCGCATCCTGCAGGTGCGTGCGGCCCGTTTTCACGACGTGCGCAAAGGCCTCCGCTCTGCGATCCAGGCTGTCGGCCAGCGCGTGCGCCGCCGCGACGAGCGATCCGGTGCCGAGCAGCAGCGCCAGGCGCGTCGCCGTGGGGAACACGTCGTTCGTCGACTGGCCCATGTTGACGTGATCGTTGGGATGGACGCGCGTGTACGTGCCCCGGGGGACGCCGAGGATCTCGGCGGCGCGGTTTGCGAGCACCTCGTTGGCGTTCATGTTGTGTGAGGTGCCGGCTCCGGCCTGGTAGACGTCGACGAGGAATTGATCGCGGAGCTTGCCCGACAGGATTTCGTCGGCGGCGGCCTCGATCGCGTGCGCCACCGCCGGCTCGAGCCGGCCGAGCGCGGCGTTGGCCTCGGCCGCGGCCTTCTTGATCAGGATCGTGGCGGTGACGAGGTCGTCGGGCGCGCGGAGACCGCTGATCGGAAAGTTCGCGAGCGCCCGGGCGGTTTGCGCGCCGTAATACGCATCGGCCGGCACGTCCACCTCGCCCAGCGAATCCCGTTCTGTCCTGAGGCGCTCACCCATGACCCTGACAATGGCCCTCACGCCAGTATACTGCCCGTATGTTGCCAGCCTTTTTCGACAGCGTGCTCGACCTCATCGTCAAGACCTCGACCGAGCTGCCGCCCGACGTGCGCGCGGCGATGCGGATGGCGCGCGACGAGGAGCCCGCAGGTACCCGGTCGTCGCAGGCGCTCACGATCATCGCGCAGAACATCGACCTCGCCGTCGAAGCGGAAGGGGCGATTTGTCAGGACACCGGCATGCCGACCTTCGAGATTCACACTCCGGTCGGCGCTGATCAGATCTGGATGCGTGAGCAGATCGACCGCGCGGTGGTCGAGGCGACCCGGCGCGGCAAACTGCGGCCGAACTCCGTCGACTCGATCACGGGCCGGAATTCCGGCGACAACCTGGGCCCGGGCACGCCCATCATCCATTTCGAACAGTGGGCACGCGACGCCATCGAGATCAGATTGATTCTGAAGGGTGGCGGTTGCGAGAACACCAACGCCCAGTATGCGCTGCCCGTTGACCTGCCGCATCTCGGCCGGGCGGATCGGACGCTCGACGGCGTGAAGCGGTGCATTCTCCATGCGGTGTGGAACGCGCAGGGAAAGGGCTGCGCGCCCGGCGCCGTCGGCGTCTGCATCGGCGGCGATCGCACGTCCGGCTACACCTGCGCCAAGCAACAGCTGTTTCGCACCCTCGACGACATCAATCCCGATCCGCGGCTCGCCGAGCTCGAGGCGTCCATCATGGCGACGGTCAACGACCTCGAGATCGGCACGATGGGCTTCGGCGGCAACGTCACGTTGATCGGCTGCAAAATCAGCGCGCTCAACCGCCTGCCGGCGAGTTTCTTCGTGTCGGTCGCGTACGACTGCTGGGCCTTCCGCCGGCTTGGCGTGGTGTTGAACGCGTCGACGGGAGCCATCGACGAGTGGCTGTATCGCGATCCGTCGCACCCGATCGTGCCGATGCTCGATCAATCGGGCTTCGTCCGGACGGGCCGCGAAATCCGGCTGCAGGCGCCGCTGACCGAAGCAGCCGTCCGGTCGCTCAAGGTTGGGGACGTCGTGCTCGTGTCAGGCCCGATGTTCACCGGCCGCGACGCCGTGCACGCGCACCTCATGAAGCACGACCCACCGGTCGACCTCCGCGGGGCGGTCCTTTACCACTGCGGGCCGGTCGTCGCGAAGGACGAGAGCGGGTGGCGCGTCACCGCCGCCGGACCGACCACGAGCATCCGCGAAGAGCCGTATCAGGGCGAGATCATCCGGCGGTATGGCATTCGCGCGGTCATCGGCAAAGGCGGCATGGGTGCCAAGACGCTGGCCGCCATGCGCGAGTGCGGCGCCGTGTACTTGAATGCCATCGGCGGCGCGGCCCAGTTCTACGCCCGGGCGATCACCGGCGTGAGCGGCGTGTCGCTCCTCGAGTTCGGGACGCCCGAGGCACTCTGGCATCTCACGGTCGATGCCTTCCCCGCCATCGTGACGATGGACGCGCACGGCAACTCGTTGCATCAGGACATCGAACAGGCATCGGGAGAGCACCTGGCGGCTATCGGCGGGTGAACTCTTTCAGCGGCGGACGGACGTACCCGTGATCCATCGCCGCGAGATCGAGATCGGTCGTTTCGATGTCGGAAATCGAGAGGAGGGGGAAGGGCGACAGCTCCGGAAGGTCCGCGGTCTTCAGATACCCGCGGCAGTTCGAACAGAGCTCGATCCGGCGATCCTTTCTGGCCTCGTCTGGCGCCGCCGTGACGAAGGCCGCCCCGCTCTGGTCGCAGTAGATGCAGGCGTACCGCGTCCGTTCCCAGCCGCTCGCGCAAAACGAGCAGCGGAGCGTCCGCCGACCGCCGACGACCTCGGCGATCGCCGGCCACGAGCCGCAAGCGGGACAGTAGCCTTGATCCCAGGCACGCAGGGCGGCGCGCAGCGGCTCGTCCGCCGCGCGTTCGAACAGCATCAGCTGCAGGCGGTGAACGAACGGACTGACCGCGAGCTCGCCCACCAGCCACACGAGGTCGGCGGCGAGGCCGCGATGCGCCGCGCCCGACCGGATTGCCGCCTGGTTGCGCGCGAGCGACGCCGCGAGCAGCGACCCGGCGTCGAGCTGTCCGCCAGCGATCGCGTCGCGGATGTGCGCCGCCGCGTCGCCGGCGCCGCCGCCGGTCAGCGCGTCGCACAGGTCGAGCACGACCGGAGTCATCGCGGGAACCGGCAGGGGAATCGGCTCGCCCGCCAGGGCGGGGACGCCGCGCGACAGTTTCGCGGCGAGATATTTCGCGGGGAGGGAGAGGCGCGGCATCGGGGCCCGGCCCAGCGTCTCCTCGAGGTCGATGACGATCGTCAACAGCCGTCGCTGCAGCTCGAGAGCCGGCTCGAGATCGGGCCGGACGGTGCGGATGCCTTCCCAGCGCACCGCAGCCGTTGCGAGCAATGCGGCACGTTTTCCGCCCAAAACGGGCACATATGGGGTCACGTTGCTATAATGGACTCATGATTAACGTAACCGAAACGGCTGCGACGAAGATCAACGAGCTGCTCACCGAAGAGCAAAAAAGCGGCAGCGGCCTGCGGGTGTTCGTCCAGGGCGGCGGCTGCTCGGGTTTTCAGTACGGTCTGATGATCGAGGAGAACGGTCAGGGTTCGGGCGATCAGGTGTTTGAGTCTCACGGCGTGAGACTGTTCGTCGATCCGATCAGCATCCGGTATCTGAACGGCGCGGAAGTCGACTTCGTCGACACGATTACCGGCGGCGGGTTCACGATCAAGAACCCGAACGCGACGTCGACCTGCGGTTGCGGCCAATCCTTCTCGGTCGAATAATCACCCCGGGGCTGCCCGGGGTGCATTGGTGAGTTAGCGGCCATCCGGAAACACTCGACAAAACGTGATCGAATCGTCAACGCGTTCCTCCGCCAGGAGGGGCACGTGACGGCTGAGGAACTGGTCGACCTGGTGCACCGGGAGGCGCCGGGCGTCGGGCGGGCGACCGTCTATCGCACGCTCCAATGGATGGTCGACGCGGGCGCAGCCCGAAAGGTCGACTTCGGAGACGGCCGGTCGCGGTTTGAACCTGCCGCGCGACATCCGCGTCACTTCCATCTCATCTGCACGCAGTGCCACCGCTCCTCCGAGTTCCTCAGCTCGGACATCGAATCGTTCGTGGAAGAGGCCGCCGCCGCCCATCGGTTCACGGCGCGGCAGACGGTCGTCCAGATCCACGGCATTTGCGCCCAGTGCGGCACGGGCCGCCCGGCGCCGCCCCTTGATGGATCGACGACGGCGCGGGTCTTCGCGCGGGATGCGCTGCGGATGGCCATCGCCACGGAAAAGAGCGGGCTCGAATTCTATACGCGCGCGGCGCGGCGAGCGGCCGACCCGCGCGGCCGCAGTATCTTCCGAAAGCTGGCGTCCGAGGAGCACGAGCATCTCGACAAGCTGCAACGGCGGTATCGCCGGCTGATGGCCGACGATCCGGCGCTCGACTCGCATCCCACATTCCTCTTCTTCAAAGGCGCGGCGAGCGGGTTGTTTGCGGCCGGCACCGAACAGCTGCAATCGGCCCTCACCGATCAACAGGCGCTGCGCATCGGCATCCGATGCGAGCGTGGCTCCCATTCCTTTTTCAAGAAGTACGGGGAACGGTTCGAAGAGTCGGAGGGAAAGCGGATCTTCCTCGAATTCGCCGACGAGGAGCGCGAGCACCTCAACCTGCTGCTGCGCGAGTACAAATCGCTGACCGCCCGCCAGAAGCGCACCCGGGCGCGATGATCGATCTCCACACCCACACGACCGCCTCCGACGGCCGCCTGGCGCCCGCCGACCTGGTCGCGCGCGCGGCGCGCGCAGGCATCACGGTGCTGGCGGTGACCGACCACGACACGGTCGCCGGGTGCGACGCGGCCGAGGCGGCGTGCGCCGGCGCGGGAATCGTCTTCGTCCCTGGCATCGAAATCACCGCGATTCGATCCGAAGCCGACGTCCACGTGCTGGGATACTTCATCGACCGGACCTCGGCCCGGCTCCAGGCGTTTCTCGCCGATCAGCGCCGGCACCGCGTCGAGCGCGTCCGCGAGATCGTCGGACGCCTCGCGTCGTACGGGATTCGTCTCGACGCCGAGGCGATCCTCGAGCCGGGCGTCGCCGATTCGACAAAAGCGGCCGGGCGACCGTGGATCGCGCGCGCGTTGATCAAGGCCGGACACGTGGCCACCACGAGCGAGGCGTTCGACAAATGGCTCGCGCGCGGGCGACCGGCCTTCGTGCCCCGGTCCGGTGCGGCGCCCGACGAGGTGTTCCGCCACATTCACGAGAGTGGAGGCATCGCGTCGCTCGCGCATCCGGGACTGCTTGGTCACGACGAGTGGGTGGGCGAGCTCGCGGGCGCCGGCCTCGACGCAATCGAGGCCTACCACAGCGATCACGCGCCGCTCGTCACGGCGCACTACCTCGCGCTCGCGGCGCGATATGCGCTCGCGATCTCGGGGGGATCCGACTATCACGCGGACGACTCGCACGGCGCCTCGGCGCTCGGGGCCGTCTCGCTGCCGCGCGAGCATTTCGATCAGCTGGTCCGCCGCCAGGCCGCCGCGCGAAAGCTATAATTCGCTGTTGGCTCAAGCGCTGCTCACGGCTGTCGTGATCGGTCTCGGCGGAATCGTGATCACGGCGTTGCTGGGGCTGCGCGGTACCGACGTCTCCCGCCACATCGCCTACGGCATTTTCTCCACGATGATCACGCTGCTGGCGCACTCGATGATGATGTTCTATCTCATCGGCAAGGGCAAAGCGGTCAAAGACGCGATGGCGGAACACGGTGTCACCGGCGACTTCTATGGCCGGATTGCGGCCGCGCGAAAGCCGGTGTTCTCGATCGGCACGCTGGCGATGGTGGTCACGATGACCGCCGCGATTCTTGGTGCCAGCGTCGATACCGGTGTGCTGCCGCCGCTCGTCCACGCGTACATCGCCTACGGCGCGGTCGTGTGCAACGTGCTGGCGCTGCGGATTGAAGTCGGCGCGCTCGCCGAATCGCGGCGCGTTGTCGACGCCGTGAATCGGCTGATCGAGTCGTGAGGCCGCCGCTCCTCGAGTTGTCCGGCGTGTCCAAGGGGTATCACGCGCTCCGGCCGCTGCGTCTTCGTCACCTGGCGGTCTCGGCCGGCGAGTCGGTCGCCATCCTGGGCTTCGATCAGCCCGCAGCCGAAGTCTTCGTCAATCTCGTGACCGGCGCGTCGCTGCCGGACGCCGGCGATGTCCGGCTCTTCGGCCAGCCGACTGCCGCCATCAAGGACAGTGCGGAATGGCTCGCGCTCATCGATCGAATTGGCATCATGAGTGACCGGGCGGTGCTGCTCGAGCCGCTGACCGTCATCCAAAACCTCGCGATGCCGTATACGCTCGACATCGAACCGCCCCCCGATGAGGTGCGACTCCGCGCCGAAGCGCTCGCCGATGAAGTCGCGATTCCCGCGTCGAGCTGGTCCGTCGCGGTGGGCGGCACCGGCCCGGCGGTCCGGGCGCGCGTGCGGCTGGGGCGCGCGCTGGCGCTCGCGCCCGAGATCCTGCTGCTCGAGCATGTCACAGCGACGCTGACCAGGGGCGAGGCCGCGGCGCTCGGCCGCGACATTCAGGCGGTCGCCGACCGGCGCGGCGCCGCGACGGTGAGCGCGACGGCCGACGAGACATTCGCCCATGCGGTCGCAACGCGCGTCCTGACGCTCGATGCCGCCAGCGGCGCCTTGTCGGAGCGCCGCGCCCGGGGGTGGTTCGGTCGCCGACTCGGGTAGAATCTGGACCGAAAGGAGCACGAACTATGAACGTCACGAAGGAGCGCCTGCTGCTGGCAGCGGTGCTGCTGGCATCGTGCGGCGCGCTGGTCGGTGCGCAGGCGGCCAAACCAGCGGCCAAACCAGCCGCGAAGAAGATCCGCGTGTATTTCGTCGAACCCAAGAACAACGCGACCGTCACCAGTCCGGTGCACATGAAGTTCGCGTCCGAAGGCATCGAGATCTCGCCGGTTCCGCCAGGCGATCTCAAGGAGACGCGCCCCGGTGTGGCGCATTACCACGTCGGCATCGATCAGGATTGCCTGCCGGCAGGCAAGAACATCGTCAAGGGCACCCCGTCCTGGGTGCACTTCGGGGATGGCAAAAACGAGTTTGACAGCCAGTTGACACCCGGCAAGCACAAGCTCGCGCTGCAGCTCGGCGACGATCTACATAACACGCTGCCGGGCGCCTGTCAGGTCATCACGGTGAACGTCAAAGGGTAGCGCCAGGGTCGAATCGGGATTCGGAGCCCCCAATTCCGGATCCCGACGACCGCGAACCTTGACAATTCCGCATACACACCCGTAATCATTTGTGTTCGCTCGAACAGCTGAGCTTAGACGGCCCATCCCTAATCCGCGCGATTCTGTGCAGCTGGCGGTGGAACGAAGTTTGATAAGCCCAGCTCTTTGGGCACTCGTGCGCGCGCCCAAGGAGACGTCGGATGGCGGCAGGT
>JBPYEE010000207.1:0-12623 GCA_051985095.1 Vicinamibacterales bacterium
CACCGTGTGCAGCTCATCGATGAACAGGATGACCTGGCCCTGGGCATCGGTAATCTCTTTCAGAACCGCTTTGAGGCGCTCCTCGAACTCGCCGCGGTACTTCGCCCCCGCGACGAGCGCGCCCATATCCAGCGCGACGATCCGCTTGTTCTTCAACCCCTCGGGAACGTCGCCGCGCACGATGCGCCCGGCGAGGCCTTCGACGATGGCGGTCTTGCCGACGCCCGGCTCGCCGATGAGCACCGGGTTGTTTTTGGTCCGGCGGGAGAGCACCTGGATGACGCGCCGGATCTCTTCGTCGCGGCCGATGACCGGATCGAGCTTCCCCTTGCGCGCCAGCTCGGTGAGATCGCGACCGTAGCGCTCGAGCGCCTGATAGGTCCCCTCGGGATTCTCCGTCGTCACGCGCTGGGATCCGCGGACGCTGGTCAGCGACTGCAGAATGCTGTCGCGCGTGATGCCGCGCTGGCGCAGCATCTGCGCGGCGGGGGAGCGGCCGGTCTCGTCGGCAATGGCGATGAACAGGTGCTCCGTGCTGACGTACTCGTCTTTCAGGCGATCGGCTTCCGCCTGCGCCTGGTCGGTCACGGTCCGCAGGCGCGGTGACAAGGCCGGCTCCGCGCCGCCGTACGCCGACGGATACTTCTTCAGGAGCTCGCGTGTGCTCGCGGCCACGGCGGCCGGATCGAGCGATGCCTTGCGCAACAGTTCCGGCACGATCCCGTCGCGCTGCTCGACCAGCGACAGCAGGAGATGCTCCGGCTCGACCTGCGGGTGATTCTCTTTGCGCGCCGCCTCGATTGCGGCGGCGACCGCCTCGCGTGCTTTTTCGGTGTACTTATTGATGTTCATCGCCAGCTCTAAGTCCGCTCGACCCCGCCGTCGTGCTCAGCTCAATGGGCCAACTCGTGCGTGTGATCATGCGGCACTGTGTTTCGCGTCCGTCTCCAGTTTCTTGAGCTCTTCGAAGTGCTTCCGCTGTTCCGGTGTCAGCTGCGTCGGCAGCTCGACTTCGACGGTGGCGTAGAGATCACCGTGGTCCACCGATTTCCCGACCGCCGGCATTCCGTGGCCCCTCAGCCGGAACACCTGGTGGTTCTGCGTCGTCGGCGGAATCTTGAGCCGCAGCGACTTGCCTCCGAGCGTCGTCACGTCCGCCTCGCCACCGAGAACCGCCGTCGTCAACGAGACCGGCACGCGGACATATAAATCGCGCCCTTTGCGCTCAAATCGCGGATGCGGCGCCAGACGGATCCGCAGATAGAGATCCCCCGACTTGGCGCCGCCGCTGCCCGATTCGCCCTTGCCCGGGACCCGCACCCGCGATCCGTCGGCGATACCCGGCGGAATGCGGACGTCGACGGTCTGGGAGTGGCCGTCATGCTGGAGTATCAGGTGTTTGGTCGTCCCGTGATAGGCGTCGTCGAGGCCAAGCTCCAGCTCGTGCTCGACGTCGCGCCCTTCGCGGGCCGCGCGTCCGCGCGCGCCGCGCGCGCGCCTGGTGGCGCCACCCGCGCCGGCCGGCGCGCCGCCGAAGAACGTCTGGAAGAAATCCGAAAACGGACTCGCGTCGCCAAACATCTCGCGCATCTCGTCTTCGGTCATCGTGCGGTAGCCCGTCGTTGGGCCTCCGCCGAACCGAACGTCCCAGCCGGCGCCACCGAACTGGCTCGGATCGAAGCCGCCCGCGCCGGCGCCCGCCTGCTCGTACGCGCGCCAGTTCGCGCCGAGCTCGTCGTACTTCTGACGCTTGGCCGGATCGCCGAGGACCTCGTACGCCTCGTTGATCTCTTTGAATTTGGCTTCCGCGGACTTGTCGCCCGGGTTGACGTCGGGATGGTGCTTGCGCGCCAGCTTCCGGTACGCCTGCTTGATGTCCTTTTCGGACGCAGTTTTCGCCACCCCCAGGGTCACGTAGTAGTCCTTGAAATCCATCAGTCGAATCCAACCATGCGGCTCAATTCATCGAGCTCCTGCATGAGTCGCCGACGCGTGTCGCGCGCCGACAGCGCCTCCTCGCGCATGAGCGGGCGCAGGCGCTGCACCACCTCGGCGATCGAGAGCAGCCGCTGGACGCCCGCGAGATTGATGCCGCCGTCGTCGACCAGCCGCTTGATCAGTCTGAGCCGCTCGAGCTCTTCGCGCGTGTACAGTCGCATGCTGCCGATCGTGCGCGTCGGCTGCACCAGACCGAGACGCTCGTACTTGCGCAGTGTCTGCGGGTGCATCCCGAGCAGCCGCGCCGCCATGCTGATGAAGTAGAGATCCTGAGCCAGAGCCATTGTGCGACCTTGCGCTGATCCAAATATAGGCCTTGATACAAAGCGTGTCAACATTGCCCGCCTCGTCGCTATACTGCGGTAAATGATCCAGCCGGCGGACCTCGTAACCATCGCGCTGCTCGTCGCGCTCGAAGGCATGCTCAGCGTCGACAATGCGATGGTCCTTGCGGTCCTCGTGCTCGGCCTGCCGCAGCATCAGCGGCGCCCGGCGTTGCGCTACGGAATGCTCGGCGCGTTCGCGTTTCGGGGAGCCGCGACGGCGCTTGCCATTTACCTGATTCGGTTGTGGTGGGTGAAACTCGTCGGCGCGGCGTACCTGCTCTATCTGGTGTACCAGCACTTCGGCGGCGCCCAGACCGCCGAGGAGCGGCGGGCGCCGAAGGAAGCCAAGCGGTGGCTGGGGCTGCGGCCCTTCTGGGCGACGGTGGCGAAGGTCGAGCTCACTGACCTGGTGTTCGCCATCGACTCGATCCTGGTGGGCGTCGCCATGTCGCGCAAAACGTGGGTGGTGATCGCCGGTGGCTGTCTGGGAATCGTGATGATGCGGTTGCTCATCGGCCAGCTGTTGTCGGTCGTCGAGCGGTATCCGCCGCTCGTCGATGGCGCGTTCGTGATCATCGCCTGGGTCGGCTCGAAGCTGCTGGTCGAGTTTCTGCACGCCGGTGGCTATACTCGTCTCGAAATCCCGACCTGGTTCTCTCTGGCGCTGATTGTGATCATTTTCAGCGTGGCGTTCGTCTACGCGATTATGCAGGAACGGAGGGAAAAGCCCTGAACATCTTCCGGCCGCGACACCTGCTCGATTGGATCGCGCTTGCGCTGCTGCTGGCGCTGTTCGTGCTCGGGGGCCTGTCGGCGACGTGGCTCTCGCGCTACGCCGTCGTGGTCCATCGGTTGACCCGCGGCGTCGGCGACACGGTGTTCTACGGCGGCGACGGCCGCCCGTGGTTTCGGCTGGACGAGCAGCGGCACGATGTTCAACTGAGCGACATCGCACCGGACCTGCAGCATGCTGTGGTGGCGGTCGAAGATCGCCGCTTCTATCGGCATCCCGGAATCGACCCGATCGGCATCGGCCGCGCCGTCGTCCGGGACATTCGTTCCGGGGGCCGCGTCGAGGGAGGCAGCACGCTGACGCAGCAGCTTGCACGCACGCTGTTCCTGTCGAACGTCCGTTCGGTCGGGCGCAAGGCGAAGGAGGCAGGGCTTGCGATTCTGATCGAGGCGCAGCTGACGAAGCCCCAAATCCTCGAGCTCTATCTGAACCGTGTATACCTGAGCGCGGGCGTGTACGGCGTCGAAACGATGTCTGAGCATCTGTTTCGCAAGCCGGCGCGAAGCCTGACGCTGCCCGAGGCAGCGCTGATTGCCGGGCTGATTCGCGCGCCGTCGGCGCTGTCGCCCTGGTCGAACTACGACGGCGCGCTCGACCGCAGCCATCTGGTGCTCGCCCAGATGCGCGCGCAGGGATTCATCACCGCGCGACAAGAGGAACAGGCGCGCCTGGCCCGACCGCGGATCCAGCCGTACCGACAGCCGAGCGACGTGAAGGCGGCGTGGGCCAAAGACTTTCTGCGGCAGCAGTTCCGAAACGAGTTCGGAGGCGACCATCCGCCCGACTGGCAGGTCCATACCTCGTTTCTGCCCGTCGTTCAGGAAGCGGCGGAGCAGGCGGTGGCGGCGGGCGTCGCGCGTCTGCGCGGCGCCTACGGCGCCGGTCGAACCCGAGAGTTGGAAGCAGCGCTGGTGGCCATCGATCCGTCGACGGGTGACATCCTCGCGATGGTCGGC
The DNA here is from genome assembly GCA_051985095.1 of Vicinamibacterales bacterium. Taxonomy (GTDB): domain Bacteria; phylum Acidobacteriota; class Vicinamibacteria; order Vicinamibacterales; family CAVVIG01; genus Gp6-AA45. The sequence goes on from JBPYEE010000207.1 coordinate 4,074, forward strand.
GGATCCGACTACCTCCGCAGCACATTCAACCGGGCGGTGCGCAGCAGGCGCCAGCCCGGATCGGCCTTCAAACCGTTCGTGTACGCGGCGGCGCTCGAGAAGGGCTTCTCACCGGTGTCGGTGCTGACGAATCTCGACGCGGTCTCCGCGCCGAACGATCCCGAGTGGACCCCCCGCAACGCGCACGGCGAAGACGTGGACCGGCTGACGCTGCGCGAAGCACTCCTCGAATCCAACAACGCCGCGGCCGCCGGGCTCCAACAGGCGATCGGGGGACCGAGCGTCCTGCGCCTCGCGAGCAGCGCCGGGCTGAACGGGCTGCCCGACGTGCCGTCGCTGGCGCTCGGCACGGGGGAAGTGTCGCCGCTCGATCTCACCACCGCGTTCGCGATCTTCCCCGCAGGGGGGCTGCGCGCGCTGCCGCGCGGATTGATCAGCGTCGTCGACGACCGCGGCGTGCAGGTGTTCGATCGCCCGGTTGAACAGACCCGGATCATCTCCCCCGAGGTCGCCTTTCAGATGACCAGCATGCTGCGCGACGTTGTGGACCGCGGCACTGGGACGACCGCACGTTCGCTCGGGCTTCGCGGCCCGGTCGGCGGAAAAACCGGGACGACTGACCAATATCACGACGCATGGTTCGTCGGGTTCTCTTCGTCGCTGGTCGCTGGCGTCTGGGTCGGATTCGACCAGCCCGCGCCCATCGGGCGCGACGCCTACGCGGCACGGGTCGCCGTGCCCATCTGGGCCGACTTCATGAAGCGCACGGCCCGTCTGTTTCCGCCGCGCGAGTTTGCCGTGCCCGAGACGCTCCGGGGTGTCGAGTTGTGCAGCGTGTCGTATCTGAAACCGGTCGACGGCTGTCCGACCTATGTCGAATATTTCAAAGACGGCGACAAGGTTCCGACTCAACTGTGCCCGATTCACAACGGGAGCTTCAAGCAGCAGGCGACGCGCGCCATCCAGGGATTCTTCCGAAGTCTGGGGAGTCGAATCGCCGGCCTGTTCCGGTGAGGACGGCCCAATTCCTGCACACGGGGTCCCCTACGATGAGCGACCGAGCGGTCCTGTACTCTTCGAATCCAGCTGAACCGCATCCGTCTTATCGGAAGCTGCCCATTGGGGCGGATTACCGAGGCGATGGGCGAACCCATTTCCGCGTCTGGGCACCCGCCGTGCGTCACCTGGCAGTGCAAGTCAATTCCGGGGCGTACACGACGCTGACGAGGGACCACGACGGGTACTTCGCCGGAACGGCGGCGGCCCGACCGGGCGACTTGTACCAACTGCGCGTCGACGATCAACCGAGGCTCTATCCGGATCCCGCCTCGCGCTTCCAGCCCGATGGACCGCATGGACCATCGCAGATCATCGATCCGACGACATTCCCGTGGACCGATGGGGGATGGCCTGGTATCCGGATCGAGGGGCAGGTCCTTTACGAGCTGCACGTCGGCACCTTCACACCCGAAGGGACGTGGTCGGCGGCCGCCCGGCAGGTGCCGGAGCTTGCGCGGATCGGTATCACCGTCATCGAACTGATGCCGGTGGCCGAGTTCCCTGGGCGATTCGGATGGAGCTACGACGGCGTCGATCTCTTCGCCCCGGCACACGTGTACGGATCGCCGGACGACTTTCGCCGTTTCGTCGATACCGCGCATCGACACGGCCTCGGCGTCATCCTCGACGTGGTCTACAACCATTTGGGCCCGGCGGGCAATTATCTCGGCGTCTTCACGCGCGACTATTTCAGCGATCGGTGTGAGACCGAATGGGGCGATGCGCTGAATTTCGATGGCGACCAGGCTCTCTCCGTCCGCGAGTTCTTCCTCGCCAACGCCGGGTACTGGATCGACGAGTTTCACCTGGACGGGCTGCGCCTCGACGCCACCCAGCAGATCTTCGATGAGTCACCGGAGCACATCGTCACGGCGATCGGACGCCGCGTCCACACCGCAGCGCCGGGGCGGGCGACGATTGTCGTCGCCGAGAACGAACCGCAGGACTCGCGCCTGGTGAAGCCGATCGAGGCCGGCGGTCAGGGCCTCGATGGTCTCTGGAACGACGACTTGCATCATGCGGCGATGGTCGCCCTGATCGGACGCCGCGAGGCGTACTACACCGACACGCACGGGTCGCCGCAGGAATTCATCTCCGCGGCGAAGTACGGCTCGCTCTTTCAAGGACAGCACTACCAGTGGCAGCGGGGTTCGCGTGGCACGCCGGCCTGGGGTATTGCGCCGGCAGCGTTCGTGACGTTTCTGCAGAACCACGACCAGATCGCGAATTCGGCCAAGGGGTGGCGCGGCGATCGCCTGACGGGTCCGGCGCGCTGGCGCGCGATGACAGCCTTGTTCCTGCTGATGCCGGGGACGCCGATGCTGTTTCAAGGCCAGGAGTTCGGCGCGTCGTCGCCCTTTCTGTACTTCGCCGACCACGAACCGGATCTCGCCCTCGCGGTGCGACAGGGGCGGATGGAATTTCTGAGCCAGTTCCGCAGCGTATCTGACTGTGTGCGGCAGGGCGTCATCGACGATCCGGCGGACGTCGCCACGTTCGAGCGCTGCAAGCTCGACTTCTCCGAACGCACGTCGCACGCGCCCACCTACGCCTTTCATCAGGACCTGCTTCGAATGCGGCGCACCGACACCGCCTTTCGTGCGCAGGGCGCCTACGGACTCGATGGCGCGGTGCTCTCGACCAGTGCATTCGCGCTGCGGTTTTTTACCCCGGAGCATGCCGACGATCGGCTGCTGTTCGTCAATCTCGGTCCCGACCTCTTATTCGACTCGATCGCCGAACCGCTGGTGGCGCCGCCGTTTGAGACCGACTGGCAGCTTCGATGGTCGAGCGAGGATCCCGTGTACGGCGGTGGCGGGACGGCCGACCTGTGGCCGGGCAGCCGCTCGCTGATTCCTGGCGCGTGCACGATCGTGCTCGCCCCCGGGCCGATGCGGGCACCACGCATCACACCGAAGCGGCGCAAGGCGGTATGACGAAGCCGATCCGTGCATGACGCTGCGACCGACGGCGCTGCCGGTTCGTCGGCTCAAATGGCCGCCCGCGGATCGATCGGATCCCGAGGCGCTGGTACTCGAGGAATGGCTCGTCAGTAACGGCCTTGGGGGGTACGCCGCCGGAACGGTCGCGGGAGTCATCACACGCCGATACCACGGCCTCCTGATCGCCGCGCTCGGCGCGCCGCTCGGACGCACAGTGATGCTCAGTCATGTCGCCGAGCTGCTGCGATTCCCGGATGGCCGTCTCGCCGAGATCGGAGGCCGCGAAGGGTCGGGCGACGCGCCGGACGCGCGCGGCGTCGGCCACCTTGTCGAATTCCGGCTCGAGGCGGGTCTGCCCGTCTGGCGATACGACGTCGACGGGGTAATCGTCGAAAAACGTCTCTTCCTGCCGCACATGCAGAACACGGTGCATCTGCTGTACGACCTGGTCGCCGGCGCCGACACGGTCGAGCTCGCACTCCGACCCTCCGTCAACTTCCGGGCGCAGGAAGTCCCGGTCAGCCAGCCGCTCGGATCGCCGTACGAGTTCCGCGCGTGCGGTGATCAGCAGGAGATCGCGCTCAACACCGGTCCGTTCCCGCCGCTGCGCCTGAAACTGTGGGCCGACGGGGCCACGTTCACGCGGAAAAGCCGCCGCCTCGACAACGTCCAGTATCCCGTCGAGGAGAGCCGCGGCTACCAGGCTCGCGGCGACCTGTGGAGTCCCGGCTATTTCCGGCTGCGGCTGCGCGCGGGCGAGCGCGCCGCGTTGGTGGCATCGACCGAGTCGATCGAAACGATGAACGTCCTCGACCCGAAGGCGGCCTTCGAAGCCGAGTGGCAGCGCCGGCAGCGGCTCGTCGCGCAGGCGGCGCAACCGGCGCGGCAAGGCGTCGCGGCAGAGCTCGTGCTCGCCGCCGATCAATTCATCGTCAAGCCGGCGGGGAGGACGAAGGAAACCGCGCGCGCCCATGCGTTCGGCGATGAAGTCCGGACCGTCGTCGCCGGCTATCACTGGTTCACCGACTGGGGCCGCGACACGATGATCAGCCTCGAGGGGCTGACGCTCGTCACCGGCCGCCACGTCGAAGCCGGCTACATCCTGCGGACCTTCGGCCACTACGTCCGGGACGGGTTGATCCCAAACGTGTTCCCGGAGGGAGGAACCGAAGGGCTGTATCACACGGCCGACGCGACCCTGTGGTTTTTCCATGCCGTCGATCGCTACGTACACTGGTCGGGCGACCGGTTGACGCTGGGGATTCTCTATCCCACGTTCAAACAGATCATCGACTGCCACGTCCGCGGCACCCGGTTCGGCATCCATGTCGACGAGCGCGACGGGCTGCTCGCACAGGGCGCGGACGGGTATCAATTGACGTGGATGGACGCGAAGGTCGACGACTGGGTCGTCACGCCGCGCCGCGGTAAAGCGGTCGAGATCAACGCGCTCTGGTACAACGCGCTCCGGCTGATGGAGCGGTGGGCCGCCGCCGACCGCGATCCCGCCGAGGCGGAGTATCGCGCGCGGGCGACGCGTGTGCGCGACTCGTTCAACAACCGTTTCTGGAACGCCGAGGGCGGCTATCTCTACGATGTCGTCGACGCCGAACGTGATGGCGGCAACGGCAACGATTCGAAATGCCGGCCGAACCAGGTATTCGCCATCTCATTGCCCCATCCGGTCCTCCGGCGCGACCGCTGGGAGCGAGTGATCCACGTCGTCGGTGACCGGTTACTGACGCCGGTCGGCCTGCGGTCGCTCGCTCCGGACCATCCTGACTACAAGCCGAAGTACTTCGGCGACCTCCGCGCGCGCGATGCGGCCTATCACCAGGGCACGGTCTGGGCGTGGCTGGTCGGTCCGTTCGTCGACGCGTGGTTGAAGGTCTATCCCGACGATCTCGACGCGGCTGAGCGTGTCGTGCACGCGCTGACGGGCTCTCTCGACAGCATGTGTGCCGGTACGATCGCCGAGATCTTTGACGCCGAAGCGCCGTTCACGCCGCGCGGCTGCGTCGCACAGGCATGGAGCATGGCGGAAGTGTTGCGGGTTTTGGTCGAGCTCGCGTACAAGCGCCATGGCGCCCCGGCGGCCACCGAGAGCCGACAGACGCCGTCGTTGGCTGGGACCATCCGGAGTGGGGCGCAGTAGGCGCTACGATTTCCCGCGCAACCGTCGCAGCGCGCGGCGTGCGCGCTTATCGGGCGTTTCGGGCGGCGTCACCGCCGCACGCCACATCCGTTCAAGTCTTCTCGCTTCGGCCTCTTCGGGCGAGGGCGGCGGGGTGCGGTCCTCGTAGAGCCGGCGCGCATCGGCCTTGGGAAGGTGACGCTCGGCGAGCCCCAGGACCCGGATCGTCTGCTTGCGTCCGAACGGGCGGCTGATCTCGATTTCGTCACCCACCCGCAGCCGACGGTTCGGTTTCGCCGGCTGGTGGTTCACCGCGATCTTGCCGGTCTTGCACGCGTGCTGCGCCTCGGACCGGGTCTTGAACACGCACGCCACATCGAGCCAGATGTCGATGCGGACCTCGTCGGCCATCCTTGCTCAGTGTAGCGTCGCGGTGGATCGGGCTACTTCGGCGCCGCCACGGGAACGGCTCCGGGCCACACATACGCAAACAACAGCGCAATGATGCCGATGGCCGTCATCAGCACGACGCTGTGCTTGATGGTGAACCGGAAGAGCCGGCTCTCGTCGGCCAACGTCATCCCGGTGGCGGCCACGGCAACGGCGATGCTCTGAATCGAAATCATCTTGCCCATCACGCCGGCCGAGGAGTTGACGGCGGCGGTCAGAACGGGGTTGAGATGCAGCGCATTCGCGGTAACGACCTGAAGGTTGCCGAAAAGGGCATTGGCCGAGGTGTCGCTGCCGGTCAGGAACACACCCAGCCACCCGACGACGGCGCTGAAAAAGGGGAACGCCGGGCCGCTGGCGGCCAGGGCCAGACCAAGCGTCGAGGTCATCCCCGAGTAGTTCATCACGTAGGCCAGGCCGAGCATCAGCGCGATCGTCAGAATCGCCTTCGACAGCTGCCGGAAGGTTGCAACGTAAATCCCGGCGAGCTGCCGCGGACCGACGCGCAGAAAGGCGGCGGCCGCGAGGGTCGCGAAGAAGCACGCGGTCCCTGACGCGGTCAGCCAGTTCAACGTGAACACGGCGCTGTAGGGCGATTCGGTAGGCGTGACGGGCGGGATCCGGAGGATCAGGTTGTGAAGTCCCGGCACGAACAGGCCGTTCATCACTGTCGAGCTCTTCCACGCCGCCGGCAGCAGTTCGTGCGTGCGCAGGTCGATCGCGTTCTTGATCGCCGGCTGCCCGGCAGCCAGCACGAAGATCACGAGCAGCAGGTACGGCGACCAGGCCGCGAAGATCTCGCCGCCCGAGTGCCGGCGCATGACGGCCGTCGCGGGCTGATCCCCCTCGAGCCGCATGATTCGGTGCGGTCGCCACAACTTCAGCACCGCAACCATCACGACGATACACGTGAGGGAACTCATGATGTCGGTGAGATCGGGCCCGACGAAATTCGAGACGGTGAATTGCACCGCGGCAAACGACACGCCGCAGGCAATGATTGCCGGTAACACTTCGAGCGCGCCCGCCAGACCGGCCATCACGACGAGGAGGTACGCGGGGATCAGCACCGACATCAGGGCGGACAGGCGCCCGACCATCGCGCTCAACGGCAGGACCGGCAGACCGGTGACGTTCGCGAGCGTGATAACCGGGATGCCGATCGATCCGAACGCGACCGGAGCGGTGTTGGCGAGCAGGCAGATTCCGGCAGCGTAGAACGGATTGAAGCCGAGCCCGGCCAGCATGGCGCCGGAGACCGCAACCGGCGCGCCGAATCCAGCCGCGCCCTCGATGAACGCGCCGAAGGAAAACGCGATGAACAGCGCCTGCAGCCGGCGGTCGTCGGTCAGGCCACCGACCGAGTCTTTGATGATTTCGAACTTCCCGGTGTCGACGGCCAGGCGATACAGCATGATCGCCGCAAACACGATCCACGCAATCGGGAAGAGGCCGTAGGCCGCACCGTAGAGCGTCGAAACGGCGGCGAGCTGCAACGGCATGCCGTAGACCGTCAGCGCCACGACCAGGGCGGACACGAGCGCGGCCAGCGCCGACATCCAGGCCGGCTTTCGGAACACGCCGAGCATCAAGAACAAGACGACGACCGGCACCGCGGCCACGGCCGCCGAGGCACCAAGGCTCCCTGCCACCGGCTCGTAGTTATGTCGCCACATGAACGGGGCGAAGTATAACTGATGGAGCGGCGGAACGAGGCGCCCGGGGAAATGAAGCGTTCAGGATTCTGGTGGGCGGCGACGGTCGGCATCGCGGTCGGCGCGTTGTTTGTGCTCGAACGGGTCCGGCCACTGCGGCGGACCCGCGAGCCGGGGCCGGACCGGGTGCTCCGAAATGCGACGATTGGGCTGCTCGCCGCCGCGACGACCATCGGCAGCGAGGCACCGGTCGTCGCGACGGTCCAGCGATTCGCCGCACAGCGCCGCATCGGCCTGCTTCGGTGGATACCTCTGCCGCGCGCCGTCCGAATCCTGCTCGGGTTCGTGCTGCTCGATTACACCCTGTACCTGTGGCACTGGTGGAACCACCGCTCGCTGGCACTCTGGCGGTTCCACGCCGTCCACCACATCGACCGCGATCTCGACACGACGACCGGGGTACGCTTTCATTTCGGCGAGCTGGCGCTGGCCGCCGCCTTCCGGGCGGCTCAAATTCTGGCACTCGGCGTCGACGCCGGGACGGTGCGCCTCTGGCAGCAGTTGTTGTTCTTGTCAGTCGTGTTCCATCATAGCAATCTCGAGTTGCCGGTGCCGCTTGAACGGGCGCTGGCGATGGTCATCGCCACGCCGCGCATGCACGGCATCCATCATTCGACCCGACCCCGAGACCTGCATACGAACTTCTCGAGTCTGTTGTCGTGTTGGGACCGACTACACCACACGCTGCAGCTCGACACGCCCGCTCGGTTGATCATCGGGGTCAACGGGTTTGACCGAACCGAGGACGTGACGCTCGAGCGGTCCATCGCATTGCCCTTTACGAACGATCGGCGACTGGCGTCGAGTTTGCTTGATTGGTGAGGTCGTGACCGCCCCCTCGGTTGTTGCCATCTTCAATTCGAACACCGAAATCCTTGACATGCTGCGGTTCGCGATGGAGCAGGCGGGTCTGGTCGCCGTCAGTGCGCCGGTCGACAAGATACGCCGCGGTGCGCGGAGCGTGCGGGATCTTGTCGAGGAGCACGACCCCAAGGTCATCCTGTACGATCTCGCGCCGCCCTACGACCGGAGCTGGCGTTTTCTCGACCATATCCGCGCGTCACCGCCGATGCGCAGCCGGACGTACATTTTCACCAGCACCAATGCCCAGCGCGCGCGCGAGATCACCGGGAGCGGCGCGCCGGTGTACGAGATCGTCGGCAAGCCGCACGACATCCAGGCGATTGTGGGAGTGGTGCTGCGCGCGCTGGGCCGGGCAGACGATCTGCCGCCCGACGCCCGCCGCGTG
>JBPYEE010000208.1:0-5836 GCA_051985095.1 Vicinamibacterales bacterium
TCGATCTTTTCCTGGAGCTCCTCGATCTCCTTGGTCTGATCGTCTCCTTCGCCGAGCTCCTTCTGGATCGCCTTCATCTGCTCGCGCAGGAAGTATTCGCGCTGGTTCTTGCCCACCTCCGACTGCACCTGCGACTGAATCTTCGAGCCGAGCTCGAGGACTTCGAGCTCCTTGATGAGGATGCGGTTGAGATGGTCGAGGCGCATCCGGATGTCGAGGGTTTCGAGCACCTCCTGTTTGGTCTGGGTGCTGATGGTCGAGAGCGACGAGGCGATGAAGTCGGCGAGCCGGCCGGGCTCGGTGATGTTGGCCGCCAGCGTCTGCAGGTCGTCGGACAGCAGCGGCGACAGCGACACCACCTGCTGGAAGTTCGTCTTGATGTTGCGCGCCAGCGCGTCGATCTCGAGCCGGTCCTGGTCCTGCAGCAGCTCGCCGGCGGCGCTGACCCGCGCACGCAGGTACGGCTGCATCGAGACGATCTCGTCCAGCTTCAGCCGCGCGAGTCCCTGCACGATGAGCCGCAGGCTGCCGTCGGGCAGCTTGAACATCTTGTGGATGTGGGTCGCCGTGCCGACGGCGAACAGGTCGTCCTGCGCGGGCTCCTCGATCGCCGCATCGCGCTGGGTGAAGACGGCGATCAGTTTGCCGTTCGCAATCGCGTCGTCGATCAGACGGACCGAGCTCTCGCGGGCGACCGCGAGGGGCATGAACGAATTCGGAAAGAGGACCGTATCCCGAAGCGGCAGGATCGGCAGCTCAGAGGGAATCGACAGCGGCCGATCGCCGATCGAGATGTCCTCGGCTTTGAGGTTCTCGATGTGTTCACTCATATTCGATTGTCCGGGGACGCCGGTGGGGAAAGGAACGAGGCTCCGCCACCGGCGGAGCCCCAAAAGTTACGTCGTGGGACGCCGGATCGTCACATATCGAGGAACAGCGAGGACGCGCCGCGCCGCTGCGCCTGCTGGCGCTCTTTCTGCTCGGCGGTCTCGCGCGCCTCTTCGCAGTCCTTGCAGCGGACGGCGAAGGGCAGGGCGCGCAGCCGCTTCTCGCCGATCTCCTCCCCGCACTCGTAGCAGAAGCCGTAGTCGCCGCGCTCGAGCCGCGCGAGGGCGTCGTTGACCTTGTTGAGCGTCTCGGACTTCATTTGCACGAGGGCGAATTCGAGATCTTCCTGGATGTCGGCCTCCGCGCTCTCGACGGCATCGAGCACTTCGTTCAGCTTGCCGCCCCACGTGCCCTCTTCCCGCACGCCGCGCATCTTGCCCTGGACCTCCGCCTGCAGGCCGCGCCGGCGCTCTTCCAGCATGTTCTTGAGCTCGTTATAGCGAGCCCGGGAGATCCGCTCCTCGCCCGCTTTCTGTTGGTCCTTCATATGTCCCTCGCGCTCCTTCCTTCGCCCCGCCCGCCTATAATTGCCGTCCCGTTATGCAAATGAACTGCCAATAATAAACTGAACTACTGTCATATTGCAATCTCGTCCCGCTCCGTCGTGCGGCGCGGCGCCGCTCGCGGCGGCCCCCGCCGAACTCACGGCCACTTGGTGACGCCGCGATCAGTGTCGCCTTCAACCCCATTCTTATTAACAACTTGTGAAGACCGCTCGGCTGCAATCAACCAGTTGTTCAAAATTTGATAATCGGTTAGACGCCAGACGCGTTGAAACGGTTCTTCCGAACACGGACATTTTGTCCGCTGCAGGAGACGATGGAGTGTCGCTGGAATTGTTGGGTTGTGACCGGGACGCTATACGAAGAACAGGACGGCTATCAAGATCTGGAGGGGGCGCACACTATTGAACACGGGTTGAGCGAATCGACGCGTTGGGCACGACCCCCCGTTCGACCAGCAGCTGGCCGCTCCGCGGGCTCCCTGTTTTCAGCCACCGCTCGTAGAGGCGCAGCAGGTCGGCGTTGGACCCGCATGAGGTGCGCTCGCTGACTTCGCTCAGCACGTCGACGAACCCGACGAACTTGTCGCCGAGCTCGGCGAACACCGCGGCGAACGCCTCGTGTTCGACCCGGCTCAGGGCGTGATACGCGTACCCGCCGATGGCGACGTAGTAGTCGACGTCGACGACTTTGCGCGTGAGAGAGTCGGCGAAGAATCCGGAAATGAACAGCGTCAGGTCGCCGACCTGCTTCAACGCGACGCGCTGCCGCACGCCGCCGCTCTCGAGCGCCCGCGTCAACCTGAACGCGAGTGGTTCATCCTCGTCGGCGGCGTCGCCCCTCGGGTGCTGCATGAATCCGGCGAGCAGCTGCACGACGTAAAACGCCGCGTGCTCGGTGGCGTCGAAGCGCTGATGCTCCATCGCGCCGTCCACCAGCTCCTTGAAGTACTCGACGGCGGACTCGCGTCGAACCATACACCTCCGGCGGTGCAAAGCCCGTTCCGATGAATACTGCGCGGTTTTCGACGTGAATTATACAATATGACGCCAGTGGTCTGTCCTCTTTGTGGAACCCGGCGCTCGAAACGGGCGTGTCCCGCGCTCGGTCAGCAGATCTGTCCCGTGTGCTGCGGCACGAAACGCCTCGTCGAGATCCGCTGTCCGTCCGACTGCCCGTACCTCGCGTCGGCGCGCGAGCACCCGGCCGCCGTCGTCGTCCGGCAGCATCAGCACGACGTCGAGATCATGCTGCAGTTGGTGCGCGATTTCAGCGACCGCCAATCACACCTGTTGCTGCTCCTCGCGACGTTCCTGTCGTCGGGCGCCGGCGCGATCCCGCCGGACGGGTCGCTCTCGACTGCGCGGCTGTCGCTGACCGACGATGACGTGATGGAGGCGGTCGGGGCGCTGGCGTCCACCTACGAAACGGCGGCACGCGGCGTCATCTACGAACACCGGCCGACGTCGCTCGTCGCGCAGCGGCTGGTCGGCGCGCTGAAGTCGGTCCTGGCCCAGGTCGGCGAAGGCAGCGGCACGAGCTTCGACCGCGACGCCGCGGTCGTCCTGCGGCGCCTCGCGCAGGCGATTGCCGAACAGCGCGGCCGCGAGCCCGGGAACCGGCGGGCGTTCCTCGACCTCGCCGGCCGGGTCTTCACGAAGGCGGCGACCGGCGGCATCCCCGGCGAGGCGGAAACGCCCGAGCCACCGCGGTTGATCGTGCCGTAGCGTCGTCGGTATACTTGAAAGTTCTTATGCCGAAGACATGCGCAGTCTGTGGAAAAACACCGGTGGTCGGCCGCCAGCATAGCCACGCGAACAACGTGAGCGCGCGCCGCTTCGAGCCCAACCTGCAGGTGGTTCGGGCGATGATCAACGGCGGCGTCAGGCGAATCCGCGTCTGCACCCGGTGTCTCCGGTCCAACAAAGTCGTCAAGGCGGCCTGAGCCATGAAGCAGGGGGTCTCGAGTTCCGACGCGCCGAAGGCGATCGGACCCTACTCGCCGGCTGTGCGCGCGGGTCAGCTCGTCTTCATCTCGGGCCAGGTGCCCATCGACCCGGCGACCGGCAATCTCGTCGACGGCGACATCGCCGCGCAGACCCGGCGCGTCTTCGAGAACCTCGGCGCCCTGCTGCAGGCGGCCGGCCTGTCGTACGCCAACGTGGTGCGCACGACGGTCTTCCTCGCCGACATGAACGACTTTGCGGCGATGAACCAGTCGTATGCGACCTATTTTTCGGAACCCTACCCCGCCCGCTCGACCGTACAGGTCTCGCGCCTGCCGAAGGACGCCCGGATCGAAATCGACCTGATCGCTGTCGCCTGACGACCGCCCTAGCGGGCGGTGCGCTCGACGTTCAGCACTCCTTCGACACCCTTCACCGACTTGATCACCTTCTCGAGATGCTTGAGGTCGTTGATCTCGACGGTCATGTCGATCCGCGACCGATGGTCCTCGTAGGGCCGCGCTTCGAGGTTGCGAATGTTGGTGTTGATGTCGGCAATCTTGGCGCTGACCGCCGCCAGCAGCCCCTTGCGATCTTCGACCTCGAGCGTGAGTTTCACCGTGTAGCGGGCGGCGCCGTCGGTCGCCTGCGGCTTGTCCCACTCGACGTCGATGCGGCGCTCGGGGTCGTACAGCAGGTTGACGACATTGGGACAGGTCGCCGAGTGGACCGAGACGCCCTTGCCGCGGGTGATGTAGCCGACAATTTTTTCACCCCGGATCGGATTGCAGCACCGCGCGCGAAACACCATCAGGTCGTCGAAGCCCTTGACCTTGATTTTCTCGTCGCCCGTCCCGAGGACGCGTTTGACGGCGGCGGCCACGAAGCCTTCCGCCGGTTTCTCGCGCAGCCGGTCGGAGGGGACGAGTTTCGAGAGGACGTGCTTCGCGGCGAGCTTGCCGTAGCCGATCAGGGCAAACACGTCGTCGCCCTTCTGCGCTCCGAGATCGGCCAGCGCCTTGGTCCAGGCCTCGCCGTCGGTCACCGTCTTCGGGTTGAGGTCGTAGCGCCGCGCTTCTTTCTCGAAGAGCCGCTTGCCGAGATCGGTGGCGCGCGCTTTCTCCTCGAGGCGAATCAGATGCTTGATCTTGTAGCGGGCGTGCGAGGTGGCGACGAAGTTCAGCCAGTCCCGGCTCGGTTTGTGGCCGCTCTGCGTCACGATCTCCACGATGTCGCCGTTGCGCAGGTGCGTGCGCAGCGGAACCATCTTGCCGTTGACGCGCGCGCCGACGCATTGATGCCCGACGTCGGTGTGGATCGCATAGGCAAAGTCGATCGGAGTGGCGCCGCGCGGAAACGCCTTGACCTGACCCTTCGGCGTGAAGGTGTAGACCTCTTCCGGATACAGTTCGACCTTCAGGTTCTGGATGAATTCCTGCGGATCGCGGACCTCCTGCTGGTATTCGAGCAGCTGCCGCATCCATTCAAAGTACCGGTCGTCGCGCTGATCACCGACGCGGCCCTCCTTGTATTTCCAGTGCGCCGCAATCCCCTCCTCGGCCATGCGGTGCATCTCGGCGGTGCGGATCTGCACCTCGAACGGCATGCCGTGCTCGCTGATGACCGACGTGTGCAGCGACTGATAGCCGTTGGGCCGGGGCATGGCGATGAAGTCCTTGATGCGTCCCGGCACCGGCGACCAGGTCTGATGGATGATCCCGAGCGCCGCGTAGCAGTCCTTCACCGTCGCGGTGACGACGCGCAGTGCGATGAAGTCGTACACCTGCTCGAGCTCGATCCGCTGCCGCTGGACTTTCTGATAGATGCTCCAGAGGCGCTTGATCCGGCCGTCGATGGTCACGACGGGAATCTGGGCCTCGGCGAGTTTGGCCGTAATCGTCTTGCGCAGCTGTTCGATGAGCCCCTCGGTCGCCCGCCGCTTGGCGTCGACCTGCGCGCGCAGCGCCTCGTACGCCTGGGGTTCCAGGTACCGGAACGACAGTTCCTCGAGCTCGTTCTTCACCTTGCTCATCCCGAGGCGGTTCGCGATCGGCGAATAGATGTCGCGCGTCTCCTGCGCGATCTTCAGGCGCTTCTCGTCCGGCATATGGTTCAGCGTCCGCATGTTGTGCAGGCGGTCGCCGAGCTTGACGATGATGACGCGGATGTCGTCGACCATCGCCAGCAGCATCTTCCGGAAGTTTTCGGCCTGGCGCTCTTCGCTCGAGGAGAAGGGAATGGCGCTGATCTTGGTCACCCCCTCGACGACATGGGCCACCTCGGGACCGAAGAGCTCACGGATCCGCTCGATCGTCGTCAGCGTGTCTTCGACCACGTCGTGGAGCAGCCCGGCGGCAATGGCGACCGCGTCGAGCTTCATGTCGGCCAGGAAGTCGGCCACGGCGAGGGGATGGATGAGATACGGCTCGCCGGAATGGCGGACCTGTCCCCTGTGCTCAAACGCGGAAAAGACGTAGGCGCGCCTGAGCAATTCGACGT
>JBPYEE010000209.1:0-6729 GCA_051985095.1 Vicinamibacterales bacterium
GGATCGGCTCGAGGCATGTGCGGGCGGCCGGCGCGCAGATCGACGGCGTTCTCGCCGATGCGGCCTTTGGCAAGGTGCACGTCTTTCGGACCGCGATCGCTCGCATGGGCGGTATGCCGTCGGTGTGTCGTCGCGCTTGAGGGTCCAGGTCGCCGGTGCCCGGCTCCGCTACAAAATGTCGGGTCATCAAACACCTGCCGCGCCGCGCGTGGCGCCGAGTCGCTTGGGCACGCGGCACTAAGGGCACGCTGGCCGCCCGGCCCCGAGTGCTGGCTCCCCGGCGAACGGCCGCTCACGATCCATGGCGAACGCAACACTCGCACCTGCTGGATCTGCCCGCCATCGACGTCAATCCGCGAGCTCGTCCGGTTCGCCCATGCGCGCTGGCCCATCGAACAGCACTACCGGGAGCTGAAGGACGAACTTGGCCTCTATCATTTCGAAGGACGTAATTGCTGCAGATGGAACCATCACGTGGTCATCGCGGCATGGGCGTGTACGTTCCTCGAATGGAGCGCCGTCGCGCGACGAAGCCGTTGCCGACCTGTCCCGACGTGCGGAACCTTATTCGCGATCTTGTTTCGGCGCTCTTGTTACTCGAGCGTCCGGAGTGGTTGAGACTCCTCACGTCGTTCTTGAGCGGACCACCACTTCGAATCTGAACAGGTACTATTGACCAACGTGGGTCTCTCGTTAGACCTTTACGATTGAGGAGTCCGTGATGTCCGCAGCTCGCCAAGAACCTGCGCAAGAGGCAACCGCCATCCTGCGCATGGCTTTCGCGTTCGTGACCTCTCAGGTTCTCTACCAGGCTGCCGATCTCGGGATCGTCGATCATTTGACGAACGGCGCGCTCAGCGTCTCGGAGGTCGCGAGCAAGATCGGGGCGCATCCCGGTGCGCTGGCGCGGCTGCTTCAAACACTGGTTGCGTTCGGCATATTGAGTCGAGAAGGCGAGGAACGATTCGGCGTGACTCCTGTCGGACAGATGCTCCGCACGGATACGCCCGGATCCTTGCGCTCCACGGTGCGCTTTATTACCGGTCCATGGGCGTGGCGGGCGTTCGAGCAACTCGGACATAGCATTCGAACCGGCGAACCTTCGTTCGACCATGTGTGGGGGATGTCAAACTTCGAGTACTGGGAGCGCAACCCAGACGTATCGAGGATCCACGACGACGCGATGACCGGCCTGACGACCACTGAAACGGCGCGTGTTCTCAGTGCCTACGATTTCTCACCATTTCGGAAGATTGTTGATGTCGGCGGCGGGAATGGCGCGCTGTTGGCCGCGATTCTGGGTCGGCAGCCCGACGCGGTCGGCGTCCTCAGCGACCTGCCTCACGTCGTACGCCTCGCGTCTCGTGTGCTTCAGCAGGCGGGTGTCGCGGATCGCTGCGAATTGGTTGGCTCCGACTTCTTTCAGGCAGTACCGCCGGGTGGTGATGCGTACATCCTCAAGCACATTATTCACAATTGGGATGACGAGCGCGCCTGCACGATCTTGAAAAGGTGTCACGGCGTCTTGGGGCCTTCCGCGCGGCTACTGATCATCGATAGGGTGCTGGCCCAGCGGCCTGACACCGAGGACGCGATTGGATATCTTGTTGACATGACTATGCTGGCCCTTACGCCGGGGGGACGGGAACGAACGCAGCAAGAGTTTCGGAAGTTACTTGACTCGGCGGACTTCGAACTCGTACGCGTGATCGAAGCCGGCGGCATTTCCGACATTATCGAAGCCCGGCGGCGCAGAGAGCGGTAGACTCTTAACGGCATCAAGCTATTGCAGCAATCAGCCGCAGATCGTGGGCATCGTGCGCAGCGTCGGTAAATAGCGACAAAGTACTACTAATCCAACCGTGGGCTTTGGTGCGGAGGCGGCGTTCGGGTGATTTGGTGTGCCGGCGCATGTCGCTATCAGAACCTCCATCGGCGCCACCCGGGAGCCCGCCGACCGTTATCAAGCGTCTCCCACGCAAATCTCGACTCAGACGTTAGGTTAGTTGGAATCACAAACCTGACGGCCGGTTATGAGCTTACCGTCTACAACCGGACGCGACGTCGTGCTGAGCCGCTCATGGCGGAGCTCACGAGGCCTTGCGACGGCTGGGGGACCACCGATCGAAGGCGTCGCGTGCCGTCTTCATCGTGACCAGTTCGCCTGGAGCCAGTCCACGAGCGCGCAGACAGGCTTCATGAAGGCTTTGCCGAGTGCCGTCAGCTCGTACTCGACTCGAGGCGGCACCTCCGGATAAACGTCACGGGTTAGCAGGCCATCACGCTCCAGATTGCGCAGGGTGGCGGTCAACATCCGCTGAGTGATGCCCGGAATCGATCGCTTCAGCGCGGAGAACCGGCTGCTTTGGCCGGGCATTCGCTCGAGCATAGCTATGACGAGCGGACTCCATTTGTCCCGACGCGACCCAGCAACTCGCGAAATCCGCAATCGTGGTGCGCGGTCACCGCGGCGGGCTCAGGCTGTCGTCGGATATAGTTCCCCGCAGGTAACTTGCGCAGAAGAAAGTGCCGTCTTGCGGCAAAAGCCGTGACCGACGTGGGGAAAGAGCGCGGCTGGCCGCCGATGACGCGCGCGAGCTTCGACGCGCAACGCGGTCCGAACGGTGCGCTGTTGGTGGGCAGCCCCGATGAGGTTGTCGACAAGATTCTGCAACACAGCGAGGCGCTCGGTGCCATTGTGCGACTATCGTTCACGATGAATGTCGCCTCGCTGCCGCAGTCAAGATGATGCACGCCATCGACGCGATTGGTGCCCGCGTCGCGCCTGCGCTACATGGAGCGGCGAGTACGAGATGGCGCTCACGTGGCACACTGGAGTAAGAGTGTTCGGACAGACTAAACTGATCGTTTCGAGACGGTGACCCATGGATACGCCTGATCCCCTGACGACACAAACGCCGTTTGCGGTGACGGTCTCGCGTCCTGAACGACTGTTTCCAACGCTCACACCTGCGCAGATGGGGCGAGTCGCCGCGCATGGCCGACGACGCCCGACCAGGCGCGGCGAGGTGCTGATCGACGTCGGCGCTCGGGTCGTGCCGTGCTTCGTCGTGGTCACCGGCGAGATTCAGGCGCTTCAGGTCTCTGGTGGGACGGAGAGGCTCATCGTGAGCCATGGCCCCGGCAGCGTCTCGGGAGAAGCCAACCTGATTTCGGGTCGCCCGTCCATGGCGAGACTGCGGGTCGGCGAACCCGGCGAAGTGATCGAGCTCAGTCGCGACCAGCTGCTCGCCCTGGTGCAAACCGATGAGGAGCTGAGTGAGATTTTGATGCGTGCCTTCATCCTGCGGCACCTTGAATTGATCAAGCGCGACGTGGGCGGCGTCGTGGTCATCGGATCGACGTACAACGCCGAAACGCTGAGGATCCGGGAGTTTTTGACGCGGAATGGGCATCCGTTCCACTTCATCGACCTTGATCGCGATACGGACGCGCAGGAACTGCTCGACCGGTTTCATGTGACCGTCGCGGATGTACCCGTGCTGATCTGCGGAGCCGAGACAGTGTTGCGCAATCCCACGAATGCACAGATCGCAGACTGCCTCGGCTTCAACGAGAACGTTGACCAGACCCGAGTGAACGATCTCGTTGTCGTCGGGGCGGGACCAGCAGGACTCGCTGCCGCCGTCTATGGCGCTTCGGAAGGGCTCAATGTGCTTGTCCTCGAATCGAACGTGCCCGGTGGACAGGCGGGGTCTAGCTCATCTATCGAGAACTATCTCGGGTTTCCGACGGGGATTTCGGGGCTCGACCTGACGGGCCGCGCGTACGCGCAGGCGTTGAAGTTCGGCGCTCACGTGATGGTCGCGAAAGGCGCGACGCGGTTGGCGTGCGACGGGCAGCGATACACCGTGGAAATCGATGGCGGGGCGAAAGTCCTCGCCCGGACGGTCATCATCGCGACCGGTGCAGAGTACCGGAAACCGGTGCTTGAAAACCTGTCGATGTTCGAAGGCGCGGGCGTCTACTACGGCGCCACGCGCATGGAGGCGCAGCTCTGTCAGGGCGATGAGGTCGTGGTTGTCGGCGGCGGCAATTCGGCCGGACAGGCGGCGGTGTTTCTCGCGCAGGGGACCCGACGGGTCCACCTGCTGGTCCGGAGAGACGGACTGGCGGACACCATGTCCCGCTACCTCATTCGGCGGATCGAAGAAACCCCATCGATTGTCCTCCGAACTCGTACGCAGATTGTCGGCTTGGAGGGGACAGGACGGCTCGAGCGGGTCCGGTGGCGCGACGACCGAACGGGCAGCGTCGAGACGCACGGTATCCGCCACGTCTTCATGATGACGGGGGCGGTCCCCAACACGCGCTGGCTCGCTGGGTGTATCGCCCTCGATGAAAAGGGATTCGTGAAAACCGGCCCGGATCTTTCGTCGGGCGATCTGGCGGCCGCAAAATGGCCGCACACCCGTTCGCCGTACCTGCTCGAGACGAACCGTCCTGGAATCTTTGCGGTGGGTGACGTGCGGGGTGGCAACGTCAAGCGCGTGGCGTCAGCCGTCGGCGAGGGGTCGATTGCCGTCGCTTTGGTGCATCAGGTGCTTCGGCCGTAAGGGGTGTCGAGTCCGAGCAAGGTTGCGTTCACATCGATGCCATTACCACCGTCAAACACCCCCAACGACGGGAGTGTCAGGAGTGCATGAAAATCGGTGCCACATGGGTGCACCTCCGCACGTGCCAGGAGTGCGGCGGCACCCACTGTTGCGACGATTCGCCCAACCGCCACCCGACGAAACACGCCCGTGCGACCGCGCATCCAGTTATCGCCTCAACCGAGCCGGGAGAGCGCTGGCTCCACTGCTATCCGGATGATGCGTTTGCTGAATACTGAGGGATGGACTCCGCGCTGACGCCAGTCGCGTACCACGCAAAACGACGACGGTTCAACAGCCGCGGGCGAGTGGCGGGTTCGCGCGGGGCCGCCGCCAGCCTAGCAATTCCCGCTTCGACGCTGGAATCGAAGATCAAACAGTGGGCATAGACAAGCGACGATTCACGAAGCACCTTACGGCGAATCGAACGCAAGCCGATGATCGCGGCGGCGGCCACGCCGTCTTCGATGCGACCGCCCGCCCGACGATGTCAGGGACGAGGAGGGGGTCGCGGTCACTGAAGTGGTCCGCCAGGAACGTGCGCCAGGTCTGCGACAGTCGCCTCGTGCGGTCTGGCAGATACCGCGATACTGTACGCTCGGAGACGGTGATTCCCAGTTTCCGCAAGTCACCGTGGATCCGGGGAACTCCCAAAGGCGGTTTTCCCTCGTCACGCGGCAAATGAGGGCGCGAATGTCGGCATCGATGTGTGGTCTTGCGGGCCGTCGCCGCGACCGCGTGCGCCAGCAATCCCAAAACCCTTGACGACGCCAACGGGCCACCGTGGCCGGCTGGACAAGTACCAGGGCCTCTCTCCACTGCCGCCAACACCGTTGCACGCGGGGCCAGAGCAAACGGTCAGTCGGGCGGAAGCGTCGATCGGCACGAGCGAGGACGCCCAGTTGATGGCGCAGGGAGAGAATCTCGAAGAGGACGTCTAAACGCGTGAACACTGCCGATCGGAGCGCCGCAACCGTCCGGAGGGCGTCGCGCATCGGCTGCAGGATCGCCAGACGCTGCGCGAGCGTCGTGGCGGACGCATTCGCGAGCAGCAGGCGACGTCGCATATCGGGTGTTCGTTAACTTTTGCCCCGTCGGCCAAACGCCCTTCGTTCGAACCAGGTGGCAGCATCAGAACACCAGAAATGGATCACATGACAAACAAACCAGATCTGGCTGCCGACTCCGCCGTTGGGGACAAAGGCGCTACCCAGGCGCCCTGGCTGCCATTGATCGTCATCGTGCTCGCCCAACTCCAGATGGCCATCAACATCAACGCCCTGCCCGTGTCGCTTGGGCCGATATCCGAAGACTTGCACGCGCCCGCGACGGCTGCGGCGACGGCGCTCCTCCTCTACTCGCTGTTCGTCGCGGCGTTCGTCATGCCGGGCGCGAAGATCGGCAAGCTTCTGGGCGAGCGTCGGGTGTTCCAAGCAAGCGTCATCGCGCACGCCGTGGCGATGGGTTTGATGACGACCAGCACCGACGCGAGCACGATGAACACTGCCCAGGCGATCGCGGGCCTTGCTGCCGCCGCGCTCGTGCCGACGTTGGTGGTGCTGATCGCCGCGAACTACCACGGCCGGCAGCAGGAAACGGCGCTGGGCGTGCTGGCGGGCATCCCCGCGGTCGCAAGCGCGTTCACCTTCGTCATTGCCGGCTTCCTCGCCACGGCCCTGAGCTGGCGCTACTCGTTTGGGCTGCTCGTCTTCCTGGCGGTCTTCGTCCTCATCCTGAGTTCTCGGCTGCCGCCGATCCCGCGCCAACGCGGCATAAGGATCGACCTCGTCGGGGTCGTGCTGTCGGCTACCGCAATCGCGCTGATCCTGTTTGGCTTCAACAACCTCCAGAGGTGGGGGCCGCTTGTGGCCGAGGCCGCGGCGCCGTTCTCGCTGCTGCGGGTGTCGCCAGCGCCGATATTCATCCTTCTGGGGATCGTGCTCGGTCAAGCGTTCTTTGCGTGGTCCAACCGACGCGTCGCCGTCAACAAGCAGCCGCTGCTCGCGCCGACGGTATTGGATAGCGACGAAGAGAAGAGTGCGGTCATCGCCTTTCTCGTCGCGGGCAGCGTTGCGCTGGCGGTCGGTTTTCTCATCCCGCTCTACGTCCAGAT
>JBPYEE010000210.1:0-7258 GCA_051985095.1 Vicinamibacterales bacterium
CGTCGGTTTAACAGGGTCATTCTAACTGCTTGACGCAATGACCGTCCTCTTCCACGCGATCGGGATCCGTTTGAGTGAATACCGTGGCCGTAATAGCGCCTACTCCATTCTGAGTACCCGAGCTGGACTGATTTGCGCCGTGCGATGCGCCGGTAGCGCCACTGCGACCACGGTGATAAAGACGACGATCGCGCCTGCGGATGCGAGAACCAGCGGATCGGAGGCGTGCACCTCGTACAACTGGCTCGCCGCCAGCCGTCCCGCCGCGATGGCTGTCGCGATGCCGACCAACGTGCCGACCGTCGTGAGGATCCGTCCCTGGCCAATCATGAGCCAGAACACGTCAGCCGGCGCCGCGCCGAGCGCCATCCGAATCGCGACTTCGCCGGTCCGCTGCGCCGATGCGTACGCCAGGGTCCCATAAATCCCGACCGCCGCGAGCCCGAGCGCCGCGACCGCGAAGATGATCATCAGCATCAGACCGAGCCGCTGCAGCGTAAGCGACTCAGCCAGGATATGTGGCGCCGTGTCGTACTGCTGCAAAATGCGCGGATCGACGGCCGCGATCGCGGCGCGTACTGGTGCGGCCAGAGTGGTTGGATCTCCAGTGGCAGACACGACGATCATCTGTTGCCAATACGGATATTGACCTTCTGGGAGGAAGACCATCGGTACCGCCGGTTCCGCGATCGCGATGTATTTCATATCGTCCACGACCCCCACGATTGCGCGCATCGTCTTCAGATCGATGTTTGGATACCCGAACGCAAACTGCGCGCGTAAAGGATCTTGGCCGGTCAGGTAACGGTGCACGAAGCTGCGATTGACAATTGCCACCGGCTGCGTGCCCTGCCGATCGTCGACTGTAAACGAGCGTCCCGCAGCGACACGGACTCCCATGGCATCGAAGAAATCGGCGCTCGCACTCAGGTACCGCGCTGGTTGGGGATGATCTGGATCGGCGAGTCGGCCGAGAAACTGAATATACGTGACGCCGACGTTGCCGCCCCGCGTGCTCAACGGAAAGACGGTCGACGATCCGACCGTGCGCACACCAGGAATCGCGCGGAGTCGGTCGTGGATTTGACCTGACCACGCGAGCACCTGCGCCGGCCCTGGATACTTGGAGAACGGGACATTCGCGGTCACAATCAGACGCCGATCGGGAGCGAACCCTGGATTCGCGGTCTGAAGATTGAGGAAGCTGCGGATCAGCCACCCGGCGCCGGCGACGAGCACGATCGCGAGCGCGATCTCAACGACGACCAGCGTCGTCAGGATCCGATGCTGTGCCCGACCCCCAGTGGCGTTCCGGCTGCTCTCATTGACGAGCGCTTTCAGATTCGTCGCGGCGAGGCGGAGCGCTGGCGCCGATCCAACGACGACACACGTCATCATGAGCGCGATCAGCGCAAACGTCAGCACCCGCGCGTCGAACGGGACTGAGTCAAGGCGCGGCAGCGACGCAGCCCCGTAGCGAAGCAGCACGCGCAGTCCGGCGTACGCGAGTCCTAGGCCCATCAGCGTGCTCGTCGTCGCGATGACGAGAGATTCTGCCAACATGAGACGAATAATGCGCCCCCGGGTCGCGCCGAGCGCGACCCGGGTTCCGATTTCCCGAGCGCGAACGGCGCCGCGGGTCAACAGCAGGCTGGTCACGTTGACCCAGGCGAGCACCAGCAACAGGCCCGAGGCACCCAGGATCAGCACCAGCGTGGGACCCAGCTCGCCGACGATCGACTCGACGAGCGTCTTAACGGTATAGGCGCGGACGCTGTCAATAGAGGGGAACTCGCGAGCGAGGCGTCCCATGACGCTGGCGAGCTCCGTGCGGAATCGGTCAGGAGGCGTGCCAGAACGCATGCGTGCGTAGCCGGTAAAGCTGTGTGATTGGCTCGCGGGATCGATGCGGAGATTCAGCCATATATCGGTGCCGTGCGGCACGTCGAGTGCGGCGCCGGCGACGCCGACGATCGTAATCGGCGGGTCGATTTCGAGCACACGGAGGGACTTCGACGTGACCTGCGGATCGCGGCCGAACAGATCGACCCACAACCGATACGAGATCACGGCCACTGGTGGGGGAAACGTGCCGCTTGTAATCATGGCGTGTTCGGCGTGGGTGAAGGCCCGACCGGCTACGATGGGCACCCCGAGAACGTCAAAGAACCCCTCTCCTACCGTGGCGGCCGTCAACAGTGCGGGTGTCCCATCGTCGTGGACGAGCGTCGCGTCGAATGTCGTGGTTGCTGCGGAGACGTGTTCGATGGAGAGCGACGGATCGAGCAACCGTGTGATCTCGATTGGGGCGACCCGACCGGTAGTCACGCGGCCGTCGGTCATGGTGGTCCCGAGGACCCGAAGGTCACCGGTGCGGGGATAGGGCAATGGGCGCAGCAGCGTCGCGTTGACCGTGCTAAAGATGGCGATCGTCGCGCCGAGGCCAACCGCGAGGGTCAAGATGGCGGTGACCGTGAACGCTGGCTGGCGACGCAGCGTCCGCACGGCGAACACGAGATCGTTCTGCACACGACACCTCGCAGGTAGGCTGGCCCCGAGCAACAATTCAGTCAATTGTTACAAGGCATCACGGATGAGGCTGATCGCGTGCGCTTCGCGCGTGCCTCTCCTTCGGACCGGACCCCTGAATCTCCGCTCCTCCCCACCTTGGACCCGGCTGGCGGCGGAAGGTTCCTTGACGCGGCCGACCGAGCTTGGCGGCCGATACGGTCACTGGATACGCCCCCCGCCCGAGAACCGAACAACAGACCATTGGGGACTTCGCGTGGACCTGCCGTCGTGTCAGCCAGGCCCGACTGGCGCAAACCAGCGTGCATCACAGCCTTCTTGGTCTGAACTCGAGCCCATGGGCCATCGACCTGAGCGACGCAGTGGGCCCGAATGGATTGGTATTCGACTATCACCTCACCCGACCCGGCGACGAGTCGGAACGCAATCGTCCTTTTGCGGTTGAGCGGCGCACCGGAATCAGTCGTGACCTGAGCACTGGCGCGGGCGGCGACGCTTGATCAACAGCGTGTTCGGTCGACCGACTGAGTCAGTCAGACTCACCTGGCAAAGCCAGTGACCTTGATGAGTTGGGCCGCCTGAAGGGCGGCAGCCCGCAGCCCCGATCAGCCCAAAGATGACGCCCCGTTATAACCCGAGGGTTGACCGAGCGTCCTGCTCAGCTACGAACGTCTTCGTATTGACAACTACGAATGTCTTCGTAGAACATAGGAACCATGAAATCATCCCGGAAGCCCACAGACGCTGAACTGACCATTCTGCGTGTGCTCTGGTCGCGCGGCCCAAGCACCGTGCGAGAAGTGGCCGCCGACCTCGGACGCGAGGAGGCCTACACCACCGTTCTCAAGTTGCTGCAAATCATGACGGAGAAACGCCTCGTGCGTCGGGACGAGTCCGCCAGGACGCATGTGTATGCGGCTGCACGGTCAGCCGAGGCGACGCAACGGCAGCTTGTGGGGGACCTCCTCACGCGTGTCTTTGACGGATCGGCCGCGAAGCTCGTGATGCACGCGCTTGCGACGGCGAAAAGCTCGCCAGAGGAGCTGGCGCAAATCCAAGACTTGATCAACCGCCATCGCGGAGGCCACCGATGACTCGTTGGATGCTCGTAATTGGGTGGACCCTCCTGCATTTTGTGTGGCAGGGCGCGTTCATCGGTGCCGCAACAGCCTCCGTGGTGTGGCTACTGCGCGACTCATCGGCTCGGCTGCGTTATGGAATCGCGAGCGCCGCGCTCGGAGTCATGCTGGTGATGCCGGTGGTGACGTTGGTCGAGCTGTCGACCGGCTCGGTGCCGGCAGCTGCCAACGCGACCCTCGATCCGGTGCCTCGTCGTGATGAGGTTGCCATCACAGACAGCGTCCCGTTCGACGTGGCACGGCCAGGGGCGATCGCGGGCGTCACGGTACGTCACATCCGGATGACCCTTGATCAGGCGTTGCCGATCATTGTGGGCCTTTGGGCGATCGGCGTTGCCTGCCTGCTCCTTCGCCTGTTCGGCGGATGGCAACGCGTTCGGCGACTCCATCAGCGATCGCTCCGCCTCATGGCTTCCGCGCAACAGCCCGCGTGCCAACGTCTGGCAATCCGCCTTGGTGTCGTCCGTGCCGTCCGAGTGGTCGACTCCAACGAGGTGGATACGCCGACTCTCGTGGGGTGGTTGCGGCCGATCATCCTCCTCCCGCTCGCCGCGCTGTCGCAGCTCACACCTGAGCAGGTCGACGCCATTCTCGCGCACGAGCTGGCGCACGTTCGGCGCTATGACGTGATCGTGAACGGCGTGCAGACCGTGGTGGAGACGCTGCTGTTTTACCACCCAGCCGTGTGGTGGATTTCAGCGCGCATTCGAGCAGAGCGCGAGCACTGTTGTGACGACATTGCGGTCGAAGTGTGCGGAGACGTCGTGAACTACACCTCTGCGCTCGTGAAACTCGAAGCCTGGAGAAGCGGGCACCCAGCATTCTCGTTGAGCGCGGGTGGCGGTTCACTGCGCGGTCGTGTCAGGCGAGTGCTGCAGACGCGAGGAACTGGAAAGCCGGCGTGTGCGCCCGGATTGATCAGCATTGCGCTCGTGTTGATGTGCGGCGTCATCGTCGGCGCCGTTCAGGATCGAACGGTATCTCGTCAGCGCGCATTGACTTCGACCGAGATCCCATTTCCGATGGCGCCGCCGGCACCGTCGCTCCAATCCGAGCCGCCATTCGTTTCACTTCCCGCGCCCCCTTCCACCACGCCGCGCCCTCGACCAGTCATGGTCGCTGCCGTTCAAGCGCCAGCCCCTGCACCTGTTGCGTTCGAGACGGTCTCGATCACCCCAAATACGTCCGAGATCGTACGCGAAATGATGAACGTGTGGCAGACCGATGGGCATTATAGGGTGCGCAATAACTGGTTGCGGCTCTTGATCGCTTTTGCTTATCGAGTCGCCCCCCAGAACGTCTCCGGTGGGCCGTCGTGGATTGACGTGGATCGGTTCGACATCGACGCCAAGGCAGATACGGAATTTCAACTGCCGGTTACGGGGATCACGCGCGGTCCCGGCAGTGAGCCTGAAGCGCTGGTCGCTCGTGTGCGGACGCTGCTCACCGATCGATTCAAGTTGGCCGTCCACCACGAGGCACAGGCACGGCCGGCATACGCGCTGGTGCTCGCGAGCGGGCAACTCGGGCCTCAACTTAATACAACCACGCTCGACTGTCGGGCAGACGCTGAAGAGCGCCGGCGCACCGGGATCCTCACCGCCCCGCCGCCCTGGGGACCGAAACGAGTTTGTGGAATTTCCAGCCTCTCGTTTTCGATCATCTCCGGCGGCGCGGTCACGATGGCGCAATTGGCAGACATCCTGACGAAGCGTCTGCCTCAACCCGTGGTGGATCGAACAGGACTGTCAGGTGAGTTCGACCTGGACCTGAAATGGACCCCAGACGATGCGCGGCGCATCCAACCGGCGGACGGCCGACCGGCGTTCCTGCAAATCGATCCCAATGGGCCGTCGGTTTTCATGGCCGTGCAGGAACAGCTCGGCCTCAAACTAGAACCCACGACGGAACCCATCGACGTTTTGGTGATCGATCACGTCGAACCGCCCGGACTGGACTGACGCGGAGCCGAGGGGGCAAATGCGCCACGTTCAACTTCCGGCCCGACAATTGAGCAAATGTGGCCGGTCAAAACCATAGACGGGACGCGGACGTCTCAGTTTGAGGAGCAGGAGTATGGCCCCGATTCGACGCGCCGGATTCGCTGTGGTGGTTCTTTCGGTGTTTGCGCGTCCGGGGACCGCACAATCTTCCAACATGTCAATTCCGGTAGGCGGCCCGTTCTCTCGCGACACGGTGTTGGATGCGCCCTTCGCGGCAGAGGCGACGACCCATGTCATGGTGCGGCTGCCCGATGGCAGCGCAGGCAAGTACACGGTGACGGCGCGCTATTACCGCGACTCGCAAGGACGCGTCCGGGCCGAAATGGATACGCCGTCGGGAGTCTTCGTCATGCTGGAGATCCCTCCCGGCAAAGTCACGCGGGAACACAATCCCTTTTACGTGCTCGACCCGGTCAGGCGCGTCTACACCATTGGCCCCGGTTATTCGTTGGTGGCCAAACTGTTCAATGGCGAGGCACGCGTTGCGCTTCCTGTCAAGATACAAGAGCCGATCAGGGCGCGGTTCTGCTTCGAGATGGCCCCGGCCGTGAGTGCAGCGTCAGATGGTGAACGGCTCAAGACCGTTGCCGCACAAGTGGCGCCCGACCTCGGCATTGTGATCGCGAGTCATCGTTCCGACGCGATCGGCTCCGTCGACTACCAGGTGACGAACATTCGACGCGGCGAACCTTCCGCAGACTTGTTCGACGTCCTTACCACCTACAGTTTCGTGTCCGAGGGTGCCATCGCGGTTGGGCCGTGGCAGTCGCCCCCGGCTTGTGGGCCGACTAAAAAGTAGCTGACATCAGCGACACTGCTTCTGACAGTTATGGGATCGCGCCCATCGACACGGCCGCCACCAGGAACGCGAAAGTCACGCGGCGCATGGCAAGCCTTCCAGCGATTCCTTGCAAAACGTCGCGCAGGTCTGATCGACAGCGGCGTTCACCGCCTGCGTCACAGTTTCTGCTCGCATCTGGCGATGAGAGGAGCACCGGCGAAGGCGATTCAGGAACAGGCTGGGCACAAGGACCTGGCCATGACGCAGCGGTATATGCATCTCAGTCCCGCTGCGCTCGATAGTGCGATTCGGTTGTTGGACTCGCCAGGAGCAGCGAAAAGCGTGTCAACCAGCGTGGCAACGGGATCTACCGAAAATCCTAACGGCTTTCGGTAGAACCCTTTAGTTGGCGGGGTCGACGGGACTCGAAATCTAATAGCAGCAATTTCTTAAGTTGGTGACCGCGTGAGATTTCTGGCGCTAAGGCGTGACGACACATCAACTTACCGCAACGAAAATGTTCATCTCGAATCCTCTTGCGTCGACCAGACTTGTCTGAGTTTTTGGCAACATGTTGGCAACGGCGATTCCAGTTTGCCGTGCGGATTCGCTCGGCCGCGCACTGTGAGCGGTCGTGGCGTTATGCGGTCTTGCGCAGGGGCCGGACCTTCGGCCTGTGTCCACGCGCCTTCATCGCGTGCCAAAGGTCCCACTTCGCCTGCAGCGTCAGCCAGATCTGCGCATCCCACCCGGTCAACGCCTCCAGGAGGAGCGCGGTGTCAGCGCTGACGGCCCGGCGCCCCTTG
>JBPYEE010000211.1:0-4993 GCA_051985095.1 Vicinamibacterales bacterium
GTACCATCACGAGTGGCGCACGCACCTCTCGCTGGACAAAGATGCGCCGATCCCGCGTGGTGCGCAGCCACCAGCCAGCGGGGCGATCGTTGAGATCCCTCACCTCGGCGGGCTGCCGCACCACTACGAACGCCGCGCGGCCTGACCCCGCTCTTGCCGTCGCCCCAACTCACCGTCGGCCGCTCGAAGTGCGCGTCGGCTGTCCACCGCGATATCAACTGCGCATCTGCTGACTCTGGAGCCGCGTGACAAAAGACCTGGATAAAAGCGCCGTCGAAGCCGCTCACGAGCGCCGACGGAGTTTCCGGTAAAGACAGCGGTGGACGACGAGGAATGCATCATTGGCGCAATTGGAGTTGCTGGCGGGCGACCGCGATCGCCTGCGTAGACGACATTTCGCGTCCTTTGGCGAATGCCGCCTCGAATGCCTCGCGCCCAAGCGATGCTTCGACCGTTTCTCTGGAGCGACCGCGAATCCCCTTGAGGATGAATGGGAGCTCCACGCCGATCCGCCGCACGATCGTGTCCGTGGCGCCCCATAGGAGGACGGCGTGGTCCAAGTCGTTCTGCCCAACAAGCAGCCCCGCAGCTGCCTCGAGACTCCATGCAATCCCGCGCGGGTCCTCCAGTTCCTCGTTGAGCGATAACGCCTCGAACACCTGCGCGCGTGCGGACGCAAAGTATTTGCGAGCGAAATTCAGTGCCGCCGCGTTCACCAGACCAAACGACAAGCCCCAGATATCGCCAGCACGCCGCATTACATTGTTCGCTTCGTCGCAGAGTTGCTGCGCTTGATCATGCTCCCCCTTTGACCAGGCGAACACGCTAAGCAGGCCTAAAGGACCGGCCACCGAATCTTCCCCGTGTGAGGCATCCCGCGCCTCGATTGTGAGCGCGGCGGCCTTCGCATGATCGCCGCGCTCGAGGGCAACAATTGCGAGCCAGTACAGCGCCCAGGAGATCGCCCACGTGTCTCCGGTTTCACGGCCCAGCGCGAGCGCTTCCGTCGCCGCGGCAGCGACGTCCCCCATATGGCCCTGAAAAAGCCGGATACGCGCCAGTCCGATCAGTGCCCTCGCACGCGACGATCTGTGTTCCAGTCCAGTGACGGCCAGCGCCCGTTCCAGCCACTCCCTCCCCTCAGCGAACTCTCCGCGCTTCGTCCAGTACCAGAACAACGCGCCGACGAGTTCGAGCCCTTTTGGCGCACGGCTCGGTGACGACAAGGCCCATTCGAGCGCGGCCCGGACGTTATGTCGCTCGACCCGCAATCGCCTAAGACAATCCGCCTGCTCCCGACCTTGGAGAATGGGCAGGGCATCGCGAAACTCGTCGTAAATCCATTCCAAGTGCCTGTCGCGCAGCCGAACGAGCGCGTTCGCCTCAGTCAGCCGTTCGCGCGCGTACTGTCGGACGGTATCGAGGAGCCGGTACCGGCGGCCGCCGACAAACTGACTGTCTCGTCCGACCAGCGACTTGGCGAGCAGCCTGGACACGGTATCGACGATGGCATGCGGATCGATGCCTTTTTCTCCGCAGACCTTTTCGGCAGCCTCAAGCGTCCAACTCGCGGGAAACACCGATAGTCGATTCAACAGTTCGCGTTCGACAGCGGAAAGCAGCTGGTAGCTCCACTGCACGGTCGCCTCGAGGGTGCGCTGTCGTGGTGCTGCGGTCCGCGCGCCCGCGGTGAGCAGGTGGAACCGGTCTTCAAGGCGTGCCTCGATCTGTTCAACAGACAGCGCGCCTATCCGTGCGGCGGCCAACTCAATCGCAAGCGGGATCCCGTCGAGCCGTCGGCAGACACGCATGATCGTATTGGGACTCTCGGCTTCCGCCGTGAACGCAGGATCAATGGACGTCGCTCGTTCGATGAAGAGCTGTGTGGCTTCGAAATCGCGGAGCCGTTCGGCAGCGAGAGGCACCGACAGATCCGGCATTGACAGCGGAGGAATCCGCCAGACACTCTCGCCCGGAACATTCAGTGGTTCGCGGCTCGTCGCGAGCACTCGCAGCGCGGGAGCGTGACGAAGCAGGGCGTCGGCCAGCTCAGCGCATATATCGATTAGATGTTCGCAGTTGTCCAGCACGAGGAGAAGTTCACGACCGCGCACGTCGTCGAGCAATGCGTCGCGCACCGATCGTTGAGGCGCTTCCCGAACCCCAATAGCAGTCGCGATCCCCTGCACGACGAGAGCGGGGGTCGTAATCGGTGCTAAATCGACGAACCAGACACCGTCAGCGAACTGGCTCGCGACGTTGCGTGCAAGGCGCAATGCGAGTCGAGTCTTCCCGCCTCCACCTGGACCCGTGATCGACAGTAAGCGCGTGGTCGCAAGCAAGCGAGCGAGCGTCTCGAGTTCCGTTCGGCGTCCGACAAAGCTCGTGAGCTCGCTTGGGAGGTTATTTCTTGACAACGCCGGGCTGCTGAATGAAACCGCCTCCTCGAGATAGTCTCGAGCATCGCTGATGTCACGCAACCGGCGTCGGAGGTCCTTCTCGAGGCAGCGCCGCACGAGGCGTTGAATCGCGGGTCGTATCGTTTCAGAGATGGCCTCCCAGGCCGGTTCGCGCGCGAGGATCGCAGCCAGCGTATCTGGCTCTGTCTGCTGCTTGAATGGGTTTCGGCCCGCGATCATTTCGAACAGCACACATCCAAACGCCCAGATGTCTGTCCGGTTGTCGACGGCATGAACGCGGATCTGCTCGGGACTCATGTACGGGTATGTGCCAACCAGGCGAGCGGCGGTGACATCGGTGACGGTTAGGGCTTGCGTGTTCGCAGGTTCCGAAGAATCGCTCGATCCAATCTTCGCCAGACCGAAGTCGAGTAGTTTCACGGTACCGCTCGGCAAGATTTTGATGTTCGATGGCTTCAAATCCCGGTGGACGATGCCTTTCCCGTGCGCCGACTCAAGCGCGTCGACAATCTGGCTGGCGATCGGCACAGCCTCGCCCATTGGGATCGGCCCTTTCGCGATCCGATCGGCAAGCGTCGGCCCTTCAATCAGCTCCATCACGAGCGCGGGCGTGCCGGTCGAGTCCTCGACGCCGTAGATCTGGCCGATATTCGGGTGGTTCAGCGATGCAAGAACTTGCGCTTCGCGCTCGAATCGAGCGAGTCGGTTGGGACCTGCGGCGACTTCGGACGGCAGCACCTTGATCGCGACGTCGCGGGCGAGACGGGTGTCGCGAGCGCGATACACCTCTCCCATGCCGCCGCTGCCAATCAGCGACAGGATCTCGAAAGCGCCGAGGCGAGTACCGGGAGCGAGGGCCACCTTGAATTTGGTCGAGAGGGCGTCATGATAAACCGAAATCTCTCGGGCGGCTTTCGAAATTGACGGGCCCGTACGGCCCTGCTGCAACGTTTGAATCCCTCGAACTCGGCGGTGGCGAGGCAAGCGGCCGACGATAGTACCTGTGTCAAGTCTCCGCGAGCTCGTGAGTGGCTGGTCGGCGGCGAAGCGGTGGTGTACGTAACTGCCGTTGTGGTTCGCCGAGCTGCCTGCACAGACATTCTGCTCTTTCTCGCGCGAGTTCTCGTCATTGAGCCGGATCGATCGTCGCACAGCGTAGACGCTCCGATGCCTCTGGGCGATGTTGAGCGGCGGTCGCTCGCGACCCGATGATCATTCGCATGACCATGGGCCGTCCGCAGAAACGCTACGACCACCGATTCCGCGAGCTCGTTCGACGTACGGGAGACCTGACCATCGCCACTGCGGTCGGCGTTCCTCGCTCGACGGCGCGGGGGTGGGTCTGCACCACGCCGACCGTGACCGTCAGTCTGGACATGGCGAATCTAACCGAGCTGGAACTCCGACACGAGGTCCTCAAACTCCGACAACGCGTTCAGAAACTCGCGGCGCTGCTCCGGCTCGCTCTGGTCCTTCTGCGTGTCTCCGGCTTCACGTTGGCCGGCGAGCGACTCCCCGATGGTCCCGACAAACTGCGAATCCTGCGTGCTATCGACCAGGCCCGCGCATGCGTGCCATTGCGGGCCCTCCTGCGGTGGCTTCGGCTCTCGCCGAGTCGGTTCCACGCATGGCGACGGCAGGACTCCGTGTGTGCTCTCGACGACCAGTCGTCCTGTCCGCGCACGTCGCCGCATCGACTGACGGCATCGGAGATCCGCGTGATCCACGACATGGTGACCTCACCCGAGTACCGTCACGTTCCGACCGGAACGCTCGCCGTCCTGGCGCAGCGGCTTGGCAAGGTCTGGGCTTCACCCTCCACCTGGTATCACCTCGTGCGAAAGTTCGGTTGGCGTCGCCCTCGCCTCCGGGTGCACCCGGCGAAACCGAAGGTGGGTGTTCGGACGACACGAGCCGACGAGATGTGGCACATCGACACCACCGTCATTCGACTGCTCGACGGGACGCGCGCCTACCTGCACGCGGTGATCGACAACTTCTCTCGACGGATCTTGGCATGGCGGGTCGCTGAAACGTTCGCGCCGGCGAATAGCGTGGCCGTGCTGCTTGACGCCAGTCGGGGCGCGATGGCGTCCGACAGGCCGCCGGTCCTATTGGCGGACGCAGGCATCGAGAACGTGAATGCCCAAGTCGACGATCTGATCGCCGCGGGACTTCTCCGCCGGGTCTTGGCCTTCACCGAGCTGCGGTTCTCCAACTCCATGATCGAAGCGTGGTGGCGCGCCTTGAAACATCAGTGGCTCTTTCTCCACCCGCTGGATAGCGTCGCCACCGTCCGTCGACTGGTCGCGTTCTACGTCGACGAACACAATCGCGTGCTGCCGCATTCGGCGTTTCGCGGACAGACTCCGGATGAGATGTATTTCGGCACAGGGGACGGAGTGCCAGCCGATCTGACGGTACGCGCGGCCGCCGCGCGCCGGGCCCGAGTGGAAGCCAACCGATCGACGTCGTGCGAGACATGCCCGTCAGTCGACGTGGCCGCGTGACCCGTGGTGACCGCTGTTCGGACGAACAAGGACCTTCCGAGCGTGCACCTTGAGCGAAGCTGG